>JACQED010000198.1 GCA_016200785.1 Chloroflexota bacterium | reverse complement strand
CTTCTGCGCCCGACGATGATCTACGGCACGCCGCGCGACCGCAACATCTGGCGGCTGATCCAGTTTTTGCGCCGTTCGCCGGCGATGCCGATTGTCGGCTCGGGGCGGCATCTGCAACAGCCGGTTTACGTGGCAGACGTGGCCGAGGCTGTCGCGCGCGTTCTCGAAGTGGACGCGACCATCGGGCAGGCCTACGATCTGCCGGGGGCGGAGCCGCTGACTTTTGTCGAAGTCATTGACACACTGTCCCGCCTCCTGGGGCGGCGCATTCACAAAGTTTTCATTCCGCCGTGGCTGGGCCTCGCTGCGGCGCGCCTCTCGCGGAGCCTGCCACTCGGCCCGCGCATCTCGCCGGAGCAAATCTTGCGGCTGGAAGAAGACAAAGCGTACGACTTCGACCCGGCGCGGGACGACTTCGGCTACCGCCCGCTGAGTTTCTTCGACGGCGCACTGCGTGAGATGGGCTATCTCGCATGATCTTCTATTATCTATTCTTATTCGCCTGTGCCATTGTCTCCGAGCGGCTCGCCCGCCGCTTTGAGAAACGGTGGGCATTGTCGTTGATGGCGCAGACCGTCGTCGCGGGCGCGTTCGTCCTCGGCCTCAGCCGATTGGGCGGCGGCGGACTGAACGGCGACTTCTTTTCCTCCGGCCTGTGGGGCCGCGGATCGTTCGCGCTGGCCGCGCTGTGGATCGTCGGCCTCACGCAGGCCTATCCGTGGATGCATCGCGCAGGTTTGCCCGCCGCCGGGCAGACGTTTATCGCCACGCTCGGCATCGCGGCGCTGGCTGGCCTGCGCGGCAATTACCCGGCCGCATTCGTGTCTATCGCCTTCGCCGGATTGATGGCGGCGTCGATCGCGCGGACACGCCGACGGCATGAGACGCGGGCTGAAGCGAGCTGGTGGGCATTGGCCGGCTTCGCCCTCGGCGGCGCGGCCATCATCGCCGAGTCGGGGTCGGGGCCGCACGTGGCGTTCTCGGCATGGCTCGTCGTCCTGTTCGTCCCGCTCGCCGACGGCGTTGCCAGCGGCATTCGCAGTCTCTGGCGCAAGATCAGCGCCATCGAAGAACCTGAGGGCCTCTTGTATCACCAGCGCCTGATCCGGTTTGGATGGACATCGCCGGCGGCGGACAGGCTGTATTGGGGACTCGGCCTCGGCCTGGCGCTGCTGGCCGTCGGACATTATGCCTTCGGGTGGCCCGGCGTGCATTGGGTGCTGGCGGCGCTGGCTGGCGTCGTCGTCGGATTGGAGTGGGGGACGAGTCGCGTTGAGAGACCGGCGGGACACCGGAGAAAGCGGAATTGGGCCGGTGCCGAGTGGGCGATCATCGCGTTGTTGCTGTTCGCGTTTCTCACCCGCGCGATCAACCTGCTTCATCAAGGCTTTCTCACCTGGGACGAGTCGCGCTACGCCTTTATCGCCAGGGAATTCCTGGTGACCCACGACCTCGGCTGGACGGGCGCGCGGCCACTGTACATCTTGCTGATGGGCTGGGCGTATGCGCTCCTGGGCATCAACGACTCCATCGCCGGGTACGTCTCGCTCATCTTTGGGATAATTTCGATTGCGCTCACCTACGCCTGGGCGAAGCGGGCGTTCGGGCGCGGCGTTGCCATCGCCTCGGCCGTCATCCTGACGGCGTCTATCCTGCACAATTGGTATTCGCGCTATCAAAATTCGCTGACGGTCGTGATGACATTTCTCGCGCTGGCGGGCTGGGCCTACAGTCACTCCCTCGCGAAAGGCCGGCCCTGGGGCGCGCTGCTCCTCAGCGGTGGATCGCTCGGCTTCGCCTGGATGTCTCACTACGCGATGGGCCTCGCGGTTCCATTCTGGTTATTGTTCGAGGCCGCCTGCCCGATCTCACAGGCATGGCGCTTGAGACTTCAGCGACTGATGGTGTTCGGCCTCGGCCTTTCAGCGGCGCTGCTCGTCTGGCAAATGCTAATGCCTCCGGGTGATGGCCCGATTCCTAATCTTCTCTATCACTCGAAGATTCCGATTGGATGCTGTCTGGCGGACGACGTCAAAAAGCATTTGCTGCCGGGTGGCTCATCCGAATCGCTGAATCGTGTGCCCGAGGTCGCGAATCGCTTTGCCGGGGGTAATTGGGGAGATGTCTGGTATTATTGGCGTGCCATTCTAGCATTCGAAGGTTACGCGGGTCTGCTCGCCTTGATACTATCGCTCGTTTGGGCGCTCGTGCGGATCGCGCGGCGGCGTGATCTCCAGGCGCTGCATCTGCTGACAACGACTTTCGGGCCTTTAGCGATTCTCTCGGCGACGGCGGCGATCGGATTGGACGCCAGGGCAAGAACTCTTGCGATTGTGATCCCTGGCCTGGCGATCCTCATCGGTATCGCCGTGCAGGACGGGATCGAGTTGCTGGGCGCGGCACGCGCCGCGAGGAGCGCGGGCTTCGCCGCGAGCCTGTGCGCCGTCTTATTGTTGGGCGCAGTGCGGGCTGCTCCGCTCTGGGCGATGACCACGCCTTACGACTCGGTGCGCCGTTGGCTGATACAACGCGGCGCGCGGACACTCGTAGTGTTCAATCCCTACGGCGACGATAATGGCTTCGCCTGGAAGTTTTATTTCGGAGACGTGGCCCAGTTCGCCGCCACCGAAGAAGAGACGCGCCGCGCCTGTGCTGAGTTGGGGCCCGACTACTTGATAACGGCGGGAGAAAAAGTGGAGGCGCTGGCCGATCGGCCCATCGTCGCCCGCTTTGACAATCCGATCTACTCGAACATTCCCCGCCTGTACGATCAAGTGCCCCACAGCCGGGACCTGGGGCAGGGCTTGGCGCTTTCGCTTCAACCCTCCCAGTTGATCATCTACGACATGAGAGGTTGCGGGCCGCAGTGATGAACCCGACCCTGATCTGGGCCTTTCTGATTTCTCTTGCGCTCACTTGGCCGGGGATATACATTTTCCGCCGTTTCGTGCCGCGCTGGGGCCTCGTGGATGTTCCCAACGAGCGCAGTTCTCACACCCGGCCGGTGCCGCGCGCCGGGGGCGTCGTCTTCGTCGTCGTCGTGCCGATCGTCGCGCTGGGGTGGGCCTGGGCGAACGGACTGCGCCTCGACCGCGGCGACTGGGCGCTCCTCGCCGGGGGCTGGTTTGTCGCGCTGGTGAGTCTGATTGACGATTGGCGCGGCCTGTCGGCGCGGACGCGCCTGCTGGCGCAAGCCTGGGCCGCCGGCGCAGTGATTCTTTTCGCCGGCTATGTGCGGGGCGTCGCCGTCGAGGGCCTCGGCCTGCTTCACTGGGGCGCGCTCGGCATCCCGCTCACCTTCATCTGGATCATCGGGCTGACCAACGCGTACAATTTCATGGACGGCATAGACGGCCTGGCGGCCGGGCAAGCCGTCATCGCCGGGGCCGCCGCCGCCTGGCTGGCGAATTCGTTCGGCGCGTCGTGGCTGGCGATCTTCACTGCGAGCCTCGCCGGCGGCGCGCTGGGCTTCTGGCTTCACAACTATCCCCCGGCGCGGGTCTTCATGGGCGACGTGGGGAGCATCTGGCTCGGCTTTACCTTCGCCGGGTTCGCCGTCGTTTACACTCAACCCGAAAAGCCCGGCATGCCCATCGGCGTGTGGGTGATTCTACTGAGTCCGTTCATCCTCGATGCCGGCCTCACGCTGGCGCGGCGCGTTCTGCGCGGCGAACCGGTGTGGCAGGCGCACCGCACGCATTTCTATCAGCGCCTCGTCACCTTCGGCTGGCCTCACTGGTGGGTGATGGGATTGTACCTCGCGCTGGCGGTGGTTCTGGCCGCGCTGTCCGTCGTTCACTTCGGCCTGCATCGCCTTTCGTTTTTGACTTTGGCCGTATTCGGCCTGACGACGTTTGCGGCCATCGTGTTGCTGGTGTGGCGCATCGAGTTCAGCGCGGCGCAGTTGGCGGCGCGCGGCAAAGGCCCGGCCACGCGCGACGCCCACTGGCAGTTCGTCCGACGCGCCGGCATTTATCTCCTGGCCGATGCGGTGATCGTCGCCATCTCGTACTACGCGGCCCTGCTCATCCGCTTCAGCGGCGGCATTCCGCCTCTGTATTACGAAGCCTGGCGCGCCGGCGTGTGGGCCATCGCGCTCGTCCATCTCACCGTCAACGCCGCTTTCGGCATCTACAGCCGCATCTGGCGCTATGCCAGCGCGCCCGACGCGCTGATCGTCGGCGAAGCGACGCTGGTCAGCGCCGCCGTGTTGATCGGCGGCGAAGTCCTCCTCGAACCGGTACGAACGATCCCGTTGACGCTGATCGGCCTCGGCGCGTTCTTCTCGATGGCCGGCTTCACCGCCCTGCGCTATCGCTGGCGGCTGTTCGCCGAGATCAACCGCCGCTGGCAGGCCCAGCCTGAAGGCCGGCGCATCAACACGCTCATCGTCGGCGCGGGCGAATCCGGCCAGGCGTTGTCGTGGCAATTGCAGAACCGGCGCAAAGGCGAGCAGTTCCGCGTCGTGGGTTTTGTGGACGACGACCCGGCGAAGATCGGCATGAATTTGCACGGCGTGCGCATCGTCGGCGGGCGCGACGACATCCCGCGCCTCGTCGAAACGCAGGCCGTCGAACTGATTATCTTCGCCATCACCGCGATCTCCGGGCAGGAGTTCCGCGAGATGCTGGCGATCTGTCAAGGCACGCCGGCGCAGATTAAGATCGCGCCGGACGTCTTCGAGGGGCTGGAGGCAGTGGCGGCCTCGCCGCTGGTGCGCGACGTGACGGTTGAAGACCTTCTCGGCCGGAGCGCCACCGAGATCGATCTGGCCGCTTGCCGTTCGCTGATCGCCGGGCGCGTCGTCATGGTCACGGGTGGCGCCGGTTCCATCGGCGCCGAACTGTGCCGCCAGATCGCCGACCTCCGCCCCTCGTTGCTCGTTGCAGTGGACGTCAACGAGACCGGGCTGTACGATCTCGATCTGGAGATCGACCTGCCCCGCGCCGCCCGCCGCACCGCCTCGCCGTTCACGCCGTGGATCGCCGACACGACCGACGCGCGGCAAATGCGCGCTGTCTTCGAGGCCCATCGGCCGCAGATCATTTTCCACGCCGCCGCTTACAAGCACGTGCCGCTCATGGAGGCCTTCCCGTGCGCGGCCCTGCGAGTGAACACGCGCGGCACGTTCGTCGTCGCCGAACTCGCGCGCGAGTTCGGCGTCGAGCGCTTCGTGCTGGTCTCGACCGACAAAGCCGTGAACCCGGCCAACGTGATGGGCGCGACCAAGCGGTTGGGCGAATTGTTGATGCTGGCCGCCGGCGAGGCGAGCCCCACGACGCGTTTCACCGCCGTGCGCTTCGGCAACGTCCTGAACAGCCGGGGCAGTGTCGTGCCGCGTTTCCAGCGACAGATTGACGCCGGCGGGCCGCTGACGGTGACGCACCCCGAGATTGATCGCTACTTCATGAGTCTGCCAGAAGCCGTGCGCCTGATCGTTCAGGCGGCGACGTTGACGCAGGGCGGCGACCTGTATATGCTCGACATGGGCGAGAGCATTCGCATCACCGACCTGGCCGAGCGGATGATCCGATTGCGCGGCCTGCGCCCCGGCGTGGACATCGCCGTCGAATACACCGGCCTGCGCCCCGGCGAGAAACTTCACGAGGAATTGATCAGCGCCTTCGAGACGCGCGTTTCGACGGCGCATCCGAACATTTACCGTATCGTCGCCGGGCCGGACGCGCCGCCGCGCCCGTCCTTCGCGGCCCTGCGCGACTTCGTCGAGTCACTGGGCGGAGAAGAATCGCCGGCCGAACTGAATCGCCTGTGGGCGCTCATCGGCTGTGACCTGCCGCCTATTGGATCACACTCGCCCGACGGACGGCAGGCCGCCGCGCTGGATGCGCCGAGGTGATGAAGGTTCTGCTCATCGGCGTGCGTCGGCCGGGGCAAGTCGGCTGGCACTGTGAGCAAGGCTTGCGCGAATTGGGGCACGAGGTCGAAGCCCTCGACATTGCCGGCTACTTTCTTTTTGCTCAGCGCGACTCGCCCAATTCGTTCGTCTCGGCGGCGGCGGCGGCGCTTCACAAAGACTGGCTCAATCGAATGGCTCTGCGCCGGGCGCGCGCCTTTCGCCCGGACATCGCCCTGGTGATCAAGGGCCACGAACTGCGGCCGGCGACGCTGGCCGCGATCCGCTCGGCGACCGGCGCGCGGCTGGCGAATTGGAACACCGACAACCCATTCAACCCGTTGAACACTAGCCGCGATCTGATCGACTCGATTCCGCAGTACGATTGTTATTTCATCTGGGGCCGCTACCTTCTGCCGGAGTTGAAACGC
This sequence comes from Chloroflexota bacterium, assembly GCA_016200785.1. Taxonomy (GTDB): domain Bacteria; phylum Chloroflexota; class Anaerolineae; order Anaerolineales; family JACQED01; genus JACQED01. The sequence goes on along the minus strand of JACQED010000198.1, from coordinate 5,931 downwards.
GCGGGCGCGCGGCGCGCGGAGTATCTGCCGTTCGCCTACGACCCGGCTCTGCACCGGCCCGTGACCTTGCCGCCCGAACAGCGCGCGGCACTGGCGAGCGCGGTCGTCTTCGCCGGTTCGCCCGACCCGGCGCGCTTTCCTTTTTTGTGGCGCGTCGCCGATTGCGATCTGGGGCTGTGGGGCAATCACTGGGATCGCCTGCCCGCCGGCGATCCACTGCGCCCCCGGGGGCGCGGCGTGGCCGAGGGCGAGAAACTCGCCCCAGTGCTGTCGGCCTGCCAGATTGCGCTCAACTTCATTCGCGATCAGAATGGCCCGGCGCACAACATGCGGACTTTCGAAGTCCCGGCCTGCGGCGCGTTTCTGCTCACCAGCCGCACGGAGGAGCAAGAGGCGATTCTTGGTGACGGCGCGGCGTATTTCGAGTCGGCGGACGAACTGAGGGAAAAAGTAGAGTATTATTTGCGGAGGCCGGAGGAGAGGCAGAGGGTGGCGAGGAGGGGCTGGGAGAGGGTGACGGGAGGGGCAAACACTTACAGAGATCGAATGAAGGAAGTGTTGGAGGCGGCGAGGAATCAGTCACTGGTGTAAATCACATCTATCGAGACTTCAAGCCCCGCCAGCACGTCCGCCCGCGCCATGTCGCCGGAGCCGAGTTGAGCGTGAAGGCGATACTTCTCGCCCTCCAGAAGGTATTGCTCCAGTGACGGCTGTTCCGAGTCGAGAATCCAGTATTCAGGAATTCCAGCGCGGGCATACTCCTTGAACTTCTCGTCTTTGTCGTTGGCGATCGAGCCTGGAGAGAGTATCTCAACCGCCAGATCGGGCGGGCCGCTGAATTTCTCGCCCACCCGGTCACGGTGCTCCGCGGAAAATAGCATCACGTCCGGCTCTCGGAATTTGCCGGACCAGAGACGAACCGGCACGGGAGCCATGAGCGTTTTGCCTTTATGTTCTGACGCCCATCGGCGGAAGACGAGATAGATATTCCCAACGATGTCTTGATGCTTCGGCGTAGGCATGGGCAGAACGATCAGCCTCCCTTCCGAGAGTTCGATCAGGTGGTTGGTGCTGTCGGACAAGTCGAGGTATCTCTCCTCCGACCAGCGGCTTTCGCCGAAGGTCCGGAAGAGAAATTCTTTGGCCCGATCAATGTCCTCGACCCGCTGAGGGGGAATGGCGAGCAATGTCATGGGATCGACTCCTACGATGAGAGTATAGCACGGGCAGCGGGCCGACGCAACGGGCATCTTTTGAATGGACACGGAGACCTATGCCAAAATCCACGCCGCCGAAGATACGCTTTGGTTCTACCTCGGCAGAAGGGAAATCGTGCGGCGTGTGATCGAGACGCACGGGACACTCGCCGTCCACCGCTACCTCGACGTGGGGTGCGGGAGCGGCGGGGCGATGCGCGAACTCGGGCGCGAGGCCGGGATGATCGTCGGCGCGGATGTTTCGCCGCTCGCGCTGAGATACAGTCGCGAGAAAGGATTGCGGCATCTCTTCGAGGGCGACGCGCAGGAACTGCCGCTGGCCGGCGAGTCGTTCGAGCTCGTGACCGCGCTCGACGTGATCGAACACTGCCGTGACGACGTCATGGCTCTGCGTGAGATTTACCGAGTGCTGGCGCCGGGCGGGCTGTGCTGCCTGACCGTGCCCGCGCTGATGGTCCTGTGGAGCAACCTGGATTTGGTCAATCGGCATTTCCGCCGCTACACGGTCAGTGAAGTCCGCCGAAAGGCCGAGCAGGTGGGATTTTGCGTGCGCAAGGCGTCGTATGCCAACACCTGGCTGTTTCCCGGCGTGCTTGCCGTGCGCCTCCTCCAGCGTTTCACCCAGTCGCCGGACGATGGCGCGGCGACACTGGATTTCGCCATGCCGAGCCAGGGGATCAACCGGCTCATGACTCTGATCTTCACCAGCGAGTCGAATTGGCTGGCCCGCGCCAATTTGCCCATTGGGTCGTCCGTGATCGCCGTCCTGCAGAAACCAGTAGTCTCCGAATGACGCTGCCTGTCGGCCCGATCGCTTCTGTCGTCGGAATCTATCCATGACCCCGGATGCCTCAATCGTTATCCCGGTATACAACGAGGCGGACAGCTTGCCTGCCCTCCATGCCAAACTGCTGGAGGTCCGCCCGGCTCTCGGTCGAGCCTGTGAGATCATCTATGTCGACGACGGGAGCCGCGATGGGAGCTTTGAGCGGCTGGCGGCCATCGCCGGCGCGGATCCGTTGACGACCGTCATTCGCCTGCGCCGCAACTTCGGCCAGACGGCGGCCATCGCCGCTGGCGTGGCCGAGGCGCGCGGTTCGGCCATCGTGTTGCTCGACGCCGATCTGCAAAACGATCCCGCCGACATCCCGACTTTGCTGCAAAAAATCAACGAGGGCTACGACGTGGTGAGCGGCTGGCGGCGCAAGCGCCGCGACCCATTTATCAGCCGCCGCCTGCCCTCGGTGGTGGCCAACTGGCTGATCTCTCGCGCCACCGGCGTGCCGCTGCACGACTATGGCTGCACGCTCAAGGCCTATCGCAGCGAGGTGGTGAAGAACATTCCGCTCTACGGAGAAATGCACCGGCTGATCCCCGTCTACGCCGCATGGATTGGGGCGCGCATAACCGAAGTGCCGGTGAATCATCACCCGCGGGCCTATGGACAATCGAAATATGGCGGCTGGTCTCGCACTTTCAAGGTCATCCTCGATCTGATCACGGCGATGTTTCTCGGCGGCTATGGGACGAAGCCGATATACCTCTTCGGCAGTGTGGCGGCGATCTCGTGCAGCCTGGGCGTTGTGTTCGGCGCGATCGTGCTGTACGAGAAATACGCATTGGGTTTTTGGGCGCACCGGAATCCGCTGTTGCTGCTGGCGGTGTTCGTCTTCCTGCTGGGCGTCCAATCTCTGATGATGGGCCTGCTGGCCGAACTCGGCGTGCGCACCTACCACGAGTCGCAGCAGAAGCCGGTGTACTTTGTGAGGGAAGTGCTGAGGGGCGGCGAATTAGGAATTAGGAATTAGGAACAGCGCATGGGCAATTCGCAATTCGCAATTCGCAACTCGCAATTCTGACATGTGCGGTATAGTTGGCATCAGTCACTCCGATGGCGCGCCGGTCGATCGAGCGACGCTCGAAACGATGCGCGATTCGATTGCCCATCGCGGCCCGGACGACGCGGGCGCGTATTTCGGCGAGGGCGCGGGGCTGGGCATCCGGCGGCTATCAATCATTGACCTGACCACCGGCGCGCAGCCGATTCACAACGAAGATGAGTCGCTGTGGATCGTCTTCAACGGCGAGATTTACAACTTCCCGGATTTGAAGCCGCGGCTGGAAAGCCGCGGGCACAGATTCTACACGCAGGCCGATACCGAGGCCGTGATTCACGCTTATGAGGAATACGGCGACGACTGTGTCTGCCACCTCAATGGCATGTTCGCCTTTGCCATCTGGGACACGCGCCGCCGCCGTCTCTTCATCGCCCGCGACCGCGCCGGCATCAAGCCGCTTTATTACACGCAGGCCGGCGGGCGTTTCATCTTCGGATCGGAGTTGAAAGCCATCCTCGCGCACCCGGCGGTCGAGCGCCGAATCGATCCGATCTCGCTCAATCAATATCTCTCGTTCGAGTACGTCCCCGCGCCGCGCAGTATCATCGCCGGCGTGCGGAAAGTTCAGCCGGGGCACACGCTCACCTTTGAGGCCGGGCAGGTCGCGCTTCGCCCATATTGGGACTTGCGGTTGGCCGACAGCGAAGACCGCCGCCGGGTCGATCCGGTCGAAGCCGTCCGCGAACTTCGCCACGAGTTGCGCGAGGCCGTGTGTCGCGAGATGTTGAGCGACGTGCCGGTCGGCGTGCTATTGAGTGGCGGCATCGACTCGTCCGGCATCGCCGCGCTGATGGCCGACGTGGGAGCGCCGTCCCGGCGCGACAAGGTGGCGAGTTTCTCCATCGCCTTCGACGATCCCTCGTTCGACGAGTCGCGCTACGCGCGGGCAGTGGCGGCGCGCGCCGGGACGGATCATCACGAACTCGTCGTCACGCCGCGCCTGTGCCTCGACGTCGTGCCCCAACTGGGCCGGATCATGGACGAGCCGCTGGGCGACTCGTCGCTCATCCCGACCTATCTTCTGTCGCAGTTCACGCGGCAATTCGTGAAAGTCGCCCTCGGCGGTGATGGCGGCGATGAACTGTTCGCCGGATACTCGACACTGCAAGCCCACCGGCTGGCCGCGCTGTACCGCAAAGCGACGCCGGCGTTCGTTCAGGAGCGTATCGCCCCGGCCCTCGCGTCCGCCCTGCCGGTCTCGTTCGACAACGTCAGCCTCGACTTCAAACTGCGCCGTTTTCTCTCGGCGCACGATCAGCCGACTGCCGTCCAGCATCATCAGTGGCTCGGTTCGTTCACGCCGGAGCAGCAGCGTGACCTTTTCGCGCCCGGCGTCCTGCCCGACGGGGCGGACACTTACGATCCGGCCTTCGCGCACTGGCGGGCGTGCGACGCGCAGGATGAGTTGAACAAAATACTCTATCTCGACATGAAGTTGTACCTCGACGGCGACATCCTGCCCAAAGTGGATCGGGCGAGCATGGCCTGTTCGTTGGAAGTGCGCGTGCCGCTGTTGAACACGGCCGTCATGGAATACGTGAGTCGTTTGCCGCACTCGCTGAAACTTCGCGGGCTGACGACGAAGCACATCCTGCGCCAGAGTCTGCGCGGCCTCGTGCCCGAACACATTTTGCGGCGCGGCAAGAAGGGTTTCAACATGCCGGTGGCGAAATGGCTCAACGGCGAACTGCGCGAACTGACCGACGACCTGCTTGCTCCGGCCAAACTGCGGCGCGAGGGATTCTTCAATCCCGATTACATCGCCGGTCTTTTGGGCGAGCATCGCACCCGGCGGCGTGACAATCGTAAGTTGTTATGGACGTTGTTGGCGTTTGAATTGTGGCTTGGAGAATATGGATAAATCCAGACTCATCCGAATCGGCTTGACCGCCTCGCTGTTGGTCTTCCTCGGCCTCCACGCCGTCACGCTGACGACTTATCCGCCGATACACTGCGACGAGGCGTATTACGCCGACACCGCGCTATCCGCCGTCACGTGGGGCGCGTTCGCCACGACGGCGCAGGGGCCGGTGTACGGGATCGACCGCAACCACACGATCATGAGTCGGGTTTATTCAGTCGGGCTGGGGCTGGCGTTGAAGACGCTCGGCGTTTCCATCGTCACCGGCCGGCTGTTTTCGCTTCTCGGCACGCTGGCGGCGATGGCCGGGACGGTTTGGCTGGGGAAACGAATCTACGGCTGGCGCACGGGCCTCTGGGCCGCGCTGTTGTTCGGCTTTTCGTGGAAGGCGTTCATCGGCACGCACACCACCCGCCCCGACACGTGGCTCACCGCCGCCATCGTCGCGCTCATCGCGATCCTCGTCGCCGAGTCATCGCGGAAAAAATTCCGGCACGCGCTTCTCATCGGCATCGCCGGGCCGCTGGTGGGGGACTTGCACTTCAACGGCATGTACTTTCTGGTCGGCATCACGCTGGCCGTTGGCTATCTGTGGTTCGTCGCCGAGCGGCACTGGGATTTGCTTTTAGGCTACGGCGCCGGCGTGACGATCGGCGTGGTGTTGTGGGCCGGCCTGCGCTTCCTGCCCGACCCGGCGGCGGCGTGGTATCAGTGGCGCGTCGGCATGACCCGACTGAGCATGGGCTGGGGGACGCGTGCCATTTCGCTCCGGCTCATGGATATGGTCTTCTGGGTGCGCGATCAGTTCTGGTCTGGGAATAGGGGGCTTGACGCCGTCGAGGGATTGTTCTTCCTCGGCGGGCTGGCCTTCGCGCTCAAGCGCCGGTCGCGCGCCGACGTGACGCTCCTAATCGTCATCGCCGGGGCGGGGCTGGCCTTCGCCGCGCTGATGACG
>JACQED010000193.1 GCA_016200785.1 Chloroflexota bacterium | reverse complement strand
GCCGACGAGGCGCAGTGACGAGAGGTCGTGCTTCTTCACCGGCTCGTCGCCGAATTTGATCAGCCCGCGGACGAGCGTGGGTGAGATGCCAAGCTGAGTGATTCGGTGGCGCTCGATCATTGCCCACAAGCGGTCGGGGCCGGGATGGTCGGGCGCGCCGTCGTAGAGGAACATCGTCGCGCCGAGCAAGAGCGATCCGAATACGAGCCACGGGCCCATCATCCAGCCCATGTCGGTGATCCAGTACATCACATCGCCCGGATGAACGTCCATGCCGAAGGCCATGTCTTGCGTCGCCTTGACCGGAAAGCCGCAGTGGGTGTGCACCGCGCCCTTTGGCCTCCCGGTGGTGCCCGAAGTGTATATGATCATCAGCGGGTCCTCCGCCGACGTCGGCGCCGAGGGCGCGAGTCGTAGTTGAGGCGGCACGATCTCGTCCCACCACCAATCGCGCCCGGGGGTCATAGTGACCGTATTGCCTGTGCGCTTGAGCACGATGACGGATTTGACGGACGGGACTTGCGCCACCGCCTCGTCGGCGACGGGCTTCATCGCGACGACGTTGCCCCGGCGGAAGAAGCCGTCGGCGGTGAACAATGCTCTGGCTCCGGCGTCGGCCAGCCGCGAGGCGATCGCGCCCGCGCCGTAGCCGGAGAAGAGGGGCAGGACGATGCCGCCGATCTTCACGATGCCGAGCAGGGCGATCACGATCTCCGGCGTCATCGGCATGAAGAGGCCAATCGCATCTCCGTGACCGAGGCCGAGCGAGCGCAGTGCGGCGGCGCACTTGTTGACTTCGGCAAAGAGCTCGCCGTAGGTCACAGTTCGTGTCCCGCCCGCCTCACCCTCCCAGATGACCGCCGGCCGCGCCTCCACCTCCCCACCCTGATATTTGTCCACGCAGTTGTAGACGATGTTCGTCTGCCCGCCGACACACCACTGCGGCCAGGCGATGCCGCGGGACAGGTCGACGACTTTCGTGTAGGGTATTTGGAATTGGATGTCGAGGTACTTCAGGAGGGCGTCGGTGAACCAGGCGATGTCGGAGGTGGATTTCTGCGTCAACTCGTCGAACGAGGCGAGGCCGTGCCGGTCCATGAAGCGCTTGAGGTGCGAACGGCGGATGTACTCCGGCGTGGGCCGCCAGACGATCTCGCCGCCGAAGGAGAAAGAGTCGGGCATGAGGGCTCCGCAGGATACGATGTCAGAAGAATGGCAACACCAAAGGAGTTATTCAATGATGAACTGCAGATCGGAGTCGGCCAGGAAATCATCGAGCGTCTTGTCCTGCGCGGCGCGGATGCGCTGAAGACATTTGAGGATGCGATCGAGTTTGCGCCGCGCCACATCTCGTTCGACCGGGCTCATCGGGCCAGCCCCTGTAAGGCAATCCGGATAGCGTCCGAGTCGTAACGCCGGATCGCCAGCCGCTCATCCTGATACAAATTCCAGGCCCTCACACGAAAGCCCGCGAACAAGCCCGGCGCGCGTTCGTACAGAAGAACGCCCTTCTCACAAGCAGTATGTCTGAGCAAACCGGATGCACGGCGCAAATCCACTATGTCCACCTCGCCCGGCTTGATAATCTGAGACAACTTAAAGTCCAGATCGAGCACCTGATCGGTGGGCACGGGGCCGCCCCGGCGCAAAACACCGATATCTATATCACTGTGCTGGTGCGTCTTTCCCGTGGCCCGCGAGCCGAACAGGATCACGAGATCGAGATCATATTCGCGGCAAAGTGCTATGAGCGCGGCCCGATCGATCGGGCGGTCAGGAGACTGCATGGCCCGGTCATTATACACCGGGAGAGGCGACAGACACCGCTATTTGTTCTTCGTGATCTTGTCACGCCCGACCAGATCGCCGCCGATGGAAATGTTGCCGCCGATGCCGCTGAAGTTGACACCGCCCTCTTGTTTGCCGGCCGGCTTTTCCGTCACCGCCGCCTCGGCGGCTTTGGGCGGAGCGAAGATCGTTCCATCTTCGGCGCGGAGATAGACGTTGGGGACGCCCCAATCGCGCCGGTCGGGGCTGAAGTCCTGATAGATGGCGCGGCGTCCGGCGGCGGCGGCCACGTCGATGCCCGTCGGCGTTTCCTGCGTGAGCGCCTCGTAGAATTCGCGGGCGAAGACGAGCGCGGCGCGATCGGGCACGGGGTAGCGCATGGCGACGACCGCCGGCAAGCCGCGCTGGACGAGAAACGGCGCGAGGCCGGAGATGGCTTGCCCGGCGGCGCTGGTTGCGCCGTTACAAGCGTTCAGCACGACCAGTTTCGTATCCGGGGCGTCTTCGAAAAATTCGCGCAGTGTCCGATCGCGAATGCGCTGGGCGTCCTGATAATCGTCCTCGAAGACGAGGTAACCATGCCCCTCGTCGAATTCGCCGTGGCCGACGAAGTGGAAGATGTGCGGCCTCACGTCGCGCAAAGCGGATCGCAGGGCCGGGGCCGTCAGATGATCGACGAAGTGCAGTTCGAGGCGTTTGGCGTCGGCGGCGCGCTGAGTCGCTTTCGTCACCCACTCGCGTTCTTTCTCGATGTCCAGCGGCGGCAGTTCGCTGGGGCTGGCGAAGGCGACGAGAAGACGGAGCGGCGGCGTGACCGCCGTCGGCTCAGCGAAGGCCGGGGCGTTTACCACGTAGCGCGAGAGGACGGTGTTGCTCGAGATGGCGAGAAAGAGGTCCTGCTGAGGATCATACAAGTATTCCCACGGCAGAGCGCTGAGCTCGGGCGGTCGCAGCCGCAGGCGGACGCGCAGTCGTTTGCTCTCGCCGCGAGCGCGGCCCAGCGCGGCGCGGAAGGTCGCGGCCACCGGGTCGGGCATAAGCGCGGTGAAAAGCCGTTCGCCGAATTTGAGAAAAAAATCTTCGCGGGTCTTGCCGCTCTCGATGGCCGCGAGGTCGTTCTGGAAAGACTCGTCCGCCGGATCGAGCAGAAGTGTGTCGCTGGCATCGCCCGCCGTCGTCTCGATGGACACGGGATAGCGGCCCACCTCCTGACTGTTCTCGGCACGAATATCTACATCGGTGAAGCCGCTAGATTCGCCCATCTCATCTTCCCCTTTTTCGTGTCATCAATACATCACGAAACCCGCCTCCTTCGACTGCGCGGCGCGCACCGCTCCGCTCAGGGTGCCTGCCGTAAAACCATAGGAGTAAGCGTTCAGGTCACGCGGCCCTTTCTAACCACCAAGACACAAAGACACCAAGTTTCACGACGCTTTCTTTGTGTCCTTCGTGTCTTCGTGCCTTCGTGGTAAAGGCCTGGCGGCGGACTGAGCGGTTACCCATAGGAAAACGCTCTATGGCCGGATCACGAGCATCAGGAACAGGAAGCTCGCAATCAACGTTCCCACAAACACGATGGCCGGCGTCGGGTTGTTCTGCTCGACAGATTCCTTGCGGATTTCTTCCAGGGACTCGAAGCCGAGCAATCGCAACGTGGAGTAGATGAAGACGGCCGCGAAGACGGCGCAGATCGGCCCCCAGAACGCGATCATGCTGACGATGACAGGCAGGCGGGCGATGAACGCCGACCAACTGTTGCGGGCGACGCCGAAGGTGACGGCCTGCCCGATGGCGACCGCCGCAACCAGAACAAGAATGCCGACAAGCGTGGTGCGGTTGGATTTCATTTCGCCTCCTCCATTTGGAGTTTGATCTTTTGGAGTTTGAATTTGCTCAGGCCTTCACGGCATCCATCTCGATCTTGTATCCGATCCACACAGTATCTTCACCGCCGCCGCCCGACTCGTAATCTTCGAGGACGAGTCCCCGCCCGCCGTCGCCGGCGGCGTGAACGAAGCGCCCGGTCGCCCCGGGGCGAAAGCGAATGCCCTGCCCCTCGACGCGGTCAACGCG
>JACQED010000172.1 GCA_016200785.1 Chloroflexota bacterium | reverse complement strand
TCGTGGTAAAAGCCTGGCGGCGGACTGAAAACCTTGACAGGCCAAATTCTTTACAGGCCGAGCAAGTCTTACCGCTGAGTTCGCAGAGAACGCCGAGCGGCTCTGAAAAATCTCAGCGAACTCCGCGTGCTCTGCGGTGGAAACTCGTCGGTTTGAGGCGAAGCTTCGCTAGACGCTTACCGGGGGGAGAAGGGGGGCCGGGGCGAAGAGGGGGGGTCTTAAGTTTGCGCCCCCCATGCTATAATCCCGCCCGCTGTGGCGGACTCAGAAGCGGCGCACTCAGAAAGGAACGCGCAGGCCAATCGCTGGATCGGCCCGGCAGTCGCGCTCCTTTTTGCTTTCCTCGCCTCGTCGCCGCTTCTCCTAAACACCGGCTTCCTCAACACGCGCGGCGGCGGCGACAGCCCGTTCCTGTTGTTTCGCCTGCATCAACTGCTGGCCGCCCTGAGGCAGGGTGTCTTCCCCGTGCGATGGATGCCCGATGCCGCGCTCGGCTTAGGCTACCCCTTCTTCAACTACTACGCCGCCCTGCCATTCTATCTCGCCGCCGCGCTCAAGGCCTTCGGCTTCTCCTACGTCCTATCACTCAAACTGACCCAATTCGCGGGCTTCGCCGTTGCCACGTGGGGCATGTATGCCTGGATGCACGAAGCCGGCTATGCGCGCCCGGCGGCGGTGTTGGCGACGGCGGCTTATACCTTCGCGCCCTTTCATCTCGTCAACGTTTACGTGCGCGGCGATTCGCTCTCGGAGTTGTTGGCCTTTGCGTGGTACCCGCTGATTCTGCTGACCGTCCTGCGCCTCGCCCGACACCCGTCGCTCCGGCGTGCTTTGCCATTCGGGCTGGCTTATGCCGGACTCTTGCTGACACACAATATCTCAGCAATGATCTTCACGCCCTTTCTTCTTCTTTACCTCATCGTACTGTTGCTTCAATCCCTAATCCCGCGCCCGTCATCGCGCCTTCCTGGCGCTCCTGCGGCGCGAGACGCGCCACCTGTCACCCTGCGGAGCACCCTGAGCGAAGCGAGCGGGCGTCACCCGTCACCCGCCGCGCATTTCGCATTGTTCATTGTTCATTGTTCATTGTCCATCGCTCTGGCATTCGCGCTCTCTGCCTTCTTCTGGCTCCCGGCGCTCATGGAGGGCAAGTACGGCCAACTCGCGTCCGTCACACAGGGCTACTTCAACTACTCACAACACTTTCGCGGCTTGAGCCTAGTCCAACCCTCACTGCTCTTCAACTACGACGTGGGCAGCGCCGGCACAACGCCGTTTGCGATGGGCCTGGTTCAGAGCGTCCTTGTTGTCTGTGGCCTGATCGCGCTGGCGCGCGGCGCACTGCGCCGCCGTTCAATTGCCGCCCACGACCTCTTCGCCCTCGCCGGCCTCGTCGCGGCCACCTTCATGATCACGCCGCTCTCGCGCCGGCTGTGGGACAGCCTGCCGCTGCTGCCCTACGTCCAATTCCCCTGGCGCTTCCTCTCAATTCAATCGCTTTTTGCCGCGATGGTCGTTTCGGGATTGGCCTCGTTTGCGGCAGACGACGAACGACTGACGATGGCCCGCGCAGATCGTGACACCCGCCACCCGTCACCCGCCACCCGCCACCCGTCACTCGTCACCCGTCACCCGTCACTCGTCACCTTTGTCGTTTCCGCCCTCCTCGCCCTCACCAGCCTGCCCTCGCTTCGGCTTGACTTCATTCGCGTTGACGACGCGGATGTCACGGCGCAACGCCTTCAACTCTACGAATACTTCACCGGCAATATCGGGACGACGATCCGCAATGAATATTTGCCGAAGTGGACTGTGCCGCGCCCGTACACCTCGGACGATCTCCTGCTTCGCGAGCCGCGCCTCAAAGTCCTGGCTGGCTCCGGCTCCGGAACTCGGATCGAGAAACGGGCCACGTCACAACGCTGGCAGATCAAGATCGACTCACCGCAGGCGGTCGTGGCTGTGCCACTGCTCTACTGGCCGGGCTGGACCGTCGCCGTGGACGGCAAAGACGTTCGCGTGGCCGCCGCGCCGGGACTCGGCTGGATCGCGTTTGCCGTGCCGCAGGGCGAACACACCGTCGCGCTGCGCCTCGGCCACACCGCGCTCCGCGCCCTGGCCGAACTCATCTCCCTCCTCGCGTGGCTCGGCCTCGCCTTTTACGTCGTCCGCCTGCTGCGCCAATCTCCAACCCCGCGGGGGCGCTTCGCAGTCTCCAATTACCGAACTCCCATCGCATTGTTCATCGTCGCATTGCTCATTGTCTCATTGCTCCTCCACCTCGCACCCCGTCCCGCCCCGTCCATTACCCAACTGTCGGCAGACTTCGATCAACTGGCCTACTTCAACTCCGCGCCGATCCGGTTCGGCGACTCCGCCACGCTTGTCGGCTACGACTACTCGGCTGATCGGCTGGCGCGCGGAGAGACACTTCGGATCACAAGCGTTTGGGAAACTCAGCCCGCGCCCGTGTCGTACCAGGCGTCCCTCGAACTGGTCTCGCCGTCCGCGCCCCTGCAAAATGATCCAACGGTGCTGACGGCAGCTCGGTTCGCGCCGGCGACCGCCGCCGTCGCATCACTCACCGTTCCGGCGACGATCCCTCCGGGTGTTTATCTTCTCCGGGTGAAATTGTCTGACGAAGACCAGCCGATCCCCGCGCTCGCGCCGACAGGCGGCTCTCGCGGCGCGGTGTACCTCCGTCCGATCTGGGTGGACGATCCCGGTCCACCGCCTCCCGGCTCGTCGCTGGCTGACTTCGGCCTGCCCCTTCGCCTCGCCGCTTTGACGGCAACTCAGTTGACGACCGACACGCTGTCGATCGGTGCGACCTGGCAAGCGTTGACGGACGTTCCACAGAACTACGCTCTCGCGGCGCGACTGCGCGACTCGACGGGGAATGAGTGGGCCGCGCTCGACACGCAGTTGGCGCGCGGATTCTATCCGACCAGTCTGTGGCGGCCCGGCGAAGTTGTGCCGGATTCGTTCTCGCTACCCATTCCGCGCGGCGCGCCGCCCGGCGAATACCAACTCAGCCTCGCGCTCTACGATGTCTCCACCCTGGCGCCGATCGGAGAATACGCGCAGCCGGCGAGGCTGACACTTGCGACCGCCGCTTCGGCGAACGACGTGCGCTTCCATCTCACCGACGCGCTCGGCCTCGAGCGAGTCGATGTGCCGCCGTCAATATTCCAGGGCGAACCACTGGCGATCACCGCGCGCTGGGTGACACTTGCGGCTCTGCCGGCCGGCCTTCAGGCTCGGTGGTCGCTGATTGACGCGGCGGGGGCGAACGCCCACACTCAGCTTTTCCCCCTTTCGACCGCCGGCGCGCCGGAGATGTGGCCCGCCGGATCGCTGATCCTGGGCCGCGCCAGCCTGACGCCGCCGCCGACATTAGCGCCCGGCAAGTACGTCGTCGCCCTCTCACTGCTCGGCTCGGATGGGAGCGCGCTGGCGACGATGAACAATCTCGGCGTGGTAGAAGTGGTGGAACGAAATCGGCCGACCGAAATTCCTGCCGGCGCTCGCCAACTAAAGGCAACTTTCGGCGACAGCCTCGCTTTGCGGGCCTACGATCTCAAATACGAATCGCAGACTTTGACCCTGACTCCCTATTGGAGCGCCCTCGCTCGGCCGGCCGGCAGTTACAAGTATTTCGTCCACGTCTTCGACCCGCTGACCGAAGCAATCGTCGCGCAGGCCGACGACTTTCCGCGCGGCGGCGCGTACCCGACAGCGCAGTGGGCCGCCGGCGAAGTCGTCCCGGACACGATCCGGATCTCCCTCGCCTCTGTCGCCGGCGGCAGTTATCGCATCGCGGTCGGCTGGTACGATCCCTCGAACCCGCAGGCGCGCCTCGCGGCCAAAGACGAAAACGGCAGTCCGCTCGATCAGAATCGAGTCGTATTGCCGGATGAAATCCAGGCGCCCTGAGCTTATCTGTCCAGCCGCAAGTTCGCCAGAATCACTCTGTCCCCCCCGGCCTGTCCCGCCGCATCGAGCACCGGCAGACGTTGTCCGCTTGCGCCGTCGTACAGCCCGACTTCGATCGCGTAGCTCCCCGCCGGCGCATCCGGTTCCACTTTCAGTTCGTAAACATCGGTCAACACTTCGCCCGGCAGCCAACCGGTTGTGGGTCTCGCGCCGCCTAGCGGCGGGCTGTCCCTTTGCGCGCGGATGTGATTGTCTGAATCGAGGAGATGCGTGAAGACGGTGTAGCTTTGCGCGACAGGCGCGATGGATTCCCAATAGAGAGTCAACTTGAAAGGCTGGCCTATAGTCAATGCCTCGGGCGCGAGATCGTAGCCCAGCAGGCGGATTGCGCCGCCGAACACGACGTCGAGCGGATGCCCGGCGTGCGGGCGCTCGGTCGAGCGTTGCGGCGCGACGATCTCTATTTTGCTAAGCGCGATCGGCCCGGCGACGAACGATCCGGCCTCGTCGATCAGACTTAGTTGCAGTCGGACTTTGCCCGCAGGCGCGTCGGCGGGAATCTGGATCGTTTGCGGCGCACGGACGGCCTCGCCGGTGGCCCATTCGGTTGTCGGATAATCCACGCGGGCAGGGGGCAGGTCTTTGGAAAGGATCATCTTGCCATCGGCGGCGACAAGTTCGAATCGGGCGTAAAGACGTTCCGCAGGAACGTCCCTACCGGCCCGCCAATACAGCGTGAACGACAGCGGCGATCCGGCGGCCACAGGTTGCGCGCCGTTCGCCAAGTCGTAGCCCACAAGTGTGAGCGGGCCAAGCGGTCCGTCGAGCAAGACCGATGGAGAGAGTTCGGCGTTGGTCGGGTAGCGGGTCGGTCGTGTCACGACGATCTGTGCCAGCGTCGTCGTCGTCCCTTGCGGAATGTCGTTGTCGTCGCGAAGGCTGAGCGACGCGCCCGTGTCAAAGCGATAGACGCCGGCGACGAGCCGATATGCGCCGGGAGGCGTGCCGGGAAGGATGAGCAAGCGGTGATGGTCGAGCGCATATTGATCCCCGCGCCAGCGCGAGGTTGGCAGGCCGCCGGGGTGTTGCGAGTCGGCCTGACCGAACAGCCCGCCGCTCGCGTCAATGAGGTGCGCCGAGATGCTGTAGTCGGCGTCGAGCGGCGCGTCGAGCGGCCGCCAGTACAAGTTGAAGTCGAAGGCATCGCCCGAGCGCGCGGTCGCGTGAGGCAGGTCGAGGCCGATCAACGCGAGGCGATGATCGAAGTTCACCGACAGCGGTGTCGCCACACCGGCGACGGTCGCGCCGTCGAAGGGGGTGTTGGAGAAGGGATTGGGGAAGTTGTCGAGGTAGACGGCGCGGAGGAGGAGAAGGGAAATAAGGGAAATAGGGGAAAGGAGGGAACTCGGCGGCTTGGTCAATGCCACCGTTTCCTTTGTTTCCCTCGTTTCCTTCAGTTCCTTTTTCACCGCCACAGCCCATACGACCAACCCGATCGCCGTTAGCACCGAGATTGCGTCCGCCGCTCGGCGCAGCGGCGTCGATCCGAAATGAATGCCGACCGTGTGATGACCAGCGGGCACGTCAACGGCGACCAGGCCGTTTGGCTCTCTCGCGGCGATCGACGCCGGTTTGCCATCGATCTCGGCCTGCC
>JACQED010000173.1 GCA_016200785.1 Chloroflexota bacterium | reverse complement strand
CGGCGCCAAGCGACGCCGCGTCCGGCGTCGCAAGAGCGCGACACCTAACGCCGGTTGCAACTGACGGAGCCGCGAGCGCCCGCGCCTCGAGCCACGAAGGCTTCTATGAAGTCGTCAACTCGGCGATCCGTGGTTCGCGCGGCGCGGCGATGGGTCATCGCCGCTGAGAATCGGCGAGGCGGCGCCCGCGAACCGTCCAAGGGAGCGCGCGGCCGCTGCACCCGCCCCTCGCGCATCACGGGACGGGACGCGGCCCGGCCCTCGGCGCCAGGCGACGCCGCGTCCGGTGTCGCAAGAGCGCGACACCTAACGCCGGTTGCAACTGACAGGGCCGCTAGGGTGGATGGCACGGCGGTTCGCGCCGCGCCATTTTGTTGAATGGCCCTGCAGCTGAACCTTGTACGTTAGACACGCACGACCGGGCTGCTTAGCTTTCCCGTCGTCGTCCTACTCAGGAGCTGCCCCGTGGCCACCACGCCCCTGCCGATCCAGAGCGACCCCGAGGTCATGGGGGGCGCGACCGTGTTTACCGGCACACGTGTGCCCGTCCAGACGCTCCTCGACTACCTCGAGGCGGGCGACCCGCTCGATGAGTTCCTCGAGGACTTCCCCTCCGTCGCGCGGGCTCAGGCCATCGCCGTCCTCGAGCTCGCCAAGGACATGCTCGTCGCTCGCGCCTCTGCGGCGTGAGCCGCATCCTCCTCGACGAGTGCGTGCCACGCCGGCTGCGGCGTGAGCTGCCCGAGCTTTCGGTCGCGCACGTTCAGGACGAGGGGTGGGCCGGGCAGTGCAACGGCGCCTTGCTCCGACTCATGCGCGGGGCGGGATTCGCCGTTCTCGTCACGGTCGATCGGAATCTCGCCTACCAGCAGAACGTGGCCGCAGCCGGCATCACGGTGATCGTGCTGCATGCGCGCGGCATGCACAGCCGGGCACATAGGTAACAGATCAGACCGGGTACATGGGTGACACTCTGGTGAGGTGGTGCCCGGTCATTCGCGGATGAGGTAATCTCGCTCGTCGAAGCGCGCGAGCAAGATCGTTCCGAAGAAGATGGACCAGATCCCGTCGTCCACTTCCTCGAGGCCCACGTGGTAGGTGTCCAGCGCGTTGGCCAGGAACAGCAGCCGGTTCTGGAAGCGAATGGTCCCCGCCGCCGTGACGCGCTTCACCACGAAGTGCGCCGGATACTCGAGCGGCGGCAGCGTGTGCGGGTAGGCGCGCGGCGACGCGGTGTAGTGGGCGCCGGGCGGCGTTCCGCCGTGATGGGTATGCGGCCGCTCCTCGTTGTACTCGTGCCGGAACGCATCGAAGGCCCGCTGCTGCGCCCGCGCCGTCGCCCGCGGCGGCCGGATCGCCCCGCGCTTGAGCGTGCGATGCATGCGCTCGTGCGCGCCGTTCTCCTGCGGCGACGCCGGGTGAATGCGCTGATGCTGAATACCGAGACGCATCCACCACACGTTCAGGAACGAGAGGCCGCAGAGCGCGCGCGTCACGAAGGGCGCGCCGTTATCGGTGCGGATCGCGCGCGGCAAGCCGTACTGCCGGAAGGCGCGCTCGAAGATGGGCCGCGCCAAGGCCCCGTGCACCGAGGGGAGCCCGTGACACGTCAGCAGGTAGCGCGTGTGCTGATCCGCGATGGTGAGCGGGTAGCAGTAGATCCGATCCTGGGTGCGGAACTGCCCCTTGAAGTCGGCGGTCCAGAGATCGTTCGGCACGGCCGTGACGGGATCGACGACGCCCGGGTGTGTCGTCGGACGTCGGCGCCGCCGAGGCGGCACCAAGCCCTCGCGCTTGAGCAGCGCGCCGGCGGTGCTCGCCGCCGGCCACGTGTGAATCCGCGGATGGCGTGGCCGCAACCAGTCGAGGAGCAGCTGCGGCCCCCAGTCCGGGTGCGCGCGCCGCGCCGCGACGATCAGCGCCGCGATGGCGGCAGGCGTCTGGTGCGGACACGAGTGCGGCGCCCGGCTCCGGTTCTGGAGGCCTCGTCGCCCTTCCTCGGCCACGCGGGCCACCCACTTGTAGCCCGTCTTCCGACTGATCGCGTAGCGATCGCACAACTCCTGCATCGTGTAGAGGCCTCGCCGCTGCTCGGCGAGGAACTGCGCACGCTGGTCCACTGGGGACGTCTCCATCCATGGCATCGGCACGCTCCGGTGCCGTCATGGTAGCGAGTGTCACCCATGTACCCGGTTTCGGGTGTTACCTATGTACCCGGTTTGTACCCGCGCTCCGCCTAACGCCGGTTGCAACTGACGGAGCCGCTAGGGAGGATGGCGCGGCCCTGCGGGCCGCACCATTTTATGAAATGGCTCCGCAGCTGAACCTTGTACGTTAGGCGCACCACCGCCTGTTGTAACGCCACCAGCACTGAGAGTCCTCTAGACCTGACGCGTCGCAGTCACGACGCGAGCGAGCCTAGCGTGTGGCGACGATGCCGCTCAGGATCCCGACGCTCATCACCCACGCCACCATGGGCCTCGACACCGTCGAACTCGTGATCGCGCTCGAAGAGGCCTATCGCGTCGAGCTCCCGCGCGAAGACCTCGTCCGCGTTCGCACCGTCGCCGACCTCTTCGATGTCATCGCCACGCGCACCGGGCGCGGTCTCGTGGGCAGGTACGCCGGGCCGGAGTGGGAGGACTATCGGCAGCGCGTCAGCGATGAACTCGGCGTCGAAATTGCAAAGCTCGCACCGATGGCCCGTTTCCTCCAGGATCTCGGGATTGATTGACGGCGCCCGGGCGCCTAACGCTGGTTGCAGCTGACAAGGCCACGAAGGCTAGACGTGGGGCCCTGCGGGCCCCAAACTGCATTGCATGGCCTTGCAGCTGAACCTTGTACGTTAGGTGCGCACGAGCCACTGCTGATCACTGGGACGACGCGACGGCGCAGCCGCCTCGTCCCGCGCCTCGAGCGACGAAGGTTTCTATGGGGTCGTCAACTCGGCCTTTCGTGGTTCGCGAGGCGCGGCGATGGGTCATCGCCGCTGAGATCCGACGCAGCGGCGCGCGGCGCGTCATGAGGGCTCGACGCCCTGGCCGCTCAATCGAACCCTCGCGAAGTACGGGAAGCGACGCGGCCCAAGCGTCGCGGAGACGGGACGCCGCGTCCGGTGTCGCAACAGCGCGACACCTAACGCCGGTTGCAACTGACGGAGCCGTTAGGGAGGATGGCACGGCCCTTCGGGCCGCGCCATTTTATGAGATGGCTCCGCAGCTGAACCTTGTACGTTAGGCAGAGCAACCGATCTTGATGATGAAAGTCGCGTGCGGCTGTGCGGCCGTTGGCGCCATCGGCGCTATCGACATGGGCGACACCGCGGAGACGGTCGACCACTTTGACCGTATCCGCGAACGCGGTGAACCCTACTGGTGGCTGTACGCCGCACGGTGCAAGGTCTGCAACACGCATTGGCTTGTGGCTCAGGAAGAGCGACAGAACGACGTGATTCTCATCCGTCGTCTCACTGCCGACGAACTAGCCCAAATCACCGTCTCCGGAAATTGGCCCACCGACTTCGATCTCTACGAGACGCTCCTGCGATTGGGCCGCGAAGCGGGTCATACGGTTCGCTGGGCGGATCCGATCAACGACTCGTCACTTGGTTGGACGATGGCATGGAAGTAGTCGTATCGTCCAGAGCTGCTGCGTCCTGCCTAACGCCGGTTGCAGCTGACGGAGCCGCTGGGGAGGATGGCACGGCCCTTCGGGCCGTGCCATTTTATCAGATGGCTCCGCAGCTGAACCTTGTACGTTAGCGAGACGACGAGCACCCCCGTGAAGCCTCACCGCGTGAGAGAGCTGTTGTTCTCGCTCGAATTCGCGCTCAAGACGATGCGCGAAGACGTTCTTCTCGCGAAGACGATCGCCACGTACTCTGGCGCTCCGGCTTCTCGCAATCCCGTTCTCGCTTTCGCCTTCAGCAATGCTCCGTCGGCTGTAATCGACGGCACGATCCTCAATATCGCAGAGTCGATGCGCCTTCTCGAGGACGCATTCGTGGAGCGATTCGGCGAGTCTCTCTTCCAGGGGCGAGGACGGCATCGCCGCCCGAAGGATCGTTACCTAGCGGCGATTGTCGATCTTCGTGATCGTGCCATCGCGCACCGTATCGAGGCGGGCGCGCACGATCCCTGGGCGCTCCTGCGCAGCCACGGCCACAGGGATCCGTTCGTCCTTCTCGAGGCGAGCATTCGCCGCGTCGAGAAACTCGTGAAGCGCTTGCGTGCCGACGGCTACTTCGGAGGCATCACGATGTCCACCGAGCGTCGAATTCCGACCCCCTTCACGACGGCGGACCTGCGGCGGGTGGTCGCAGCTGCGAATGGCGTTTCGCCACGGGGCGGGCGGCCCGCTCGCTAACGCCGGTTGCAACTGACGGAGCCGCTTCGGAGGATGGCGCGGCCCTCCGGGCCGCACCATGATATGAAATGGCTCCGCAGCTGAACCTTGTACGTTAGCTGCACCACGCCGAGGCCCCTTGCCACTAGTAACGCGTCGCGTTACCATTCGGCGTGATCCGCAGCTTCGCCGACCGCGACACAGAGCGCCTCTGGCAACGCGAGCCGGTCCGGCGCTTCCCCGCTGACCTCCGCCGCGTCATGCTCCGGAAGCTCGGCGTGGTGGACGCGGCGGTCCGGCTCGACGACCTCCGCGTGCCGCCGGGGAACCGGCTCGAGAAGCTCGTCGGCGGGCGCGCCGGGCAGTACAGCATCCGCGTCAACGACCAGTGGCGCGTCTGCTTCCGCTGGACGGGCCGCGACGCGGAAGCGGTCGAGATCGTCGACTACCACTAGGAGGCTCCATGGCGAAGAAGCTCGCGCCCATTCATCCCGGCGACGTCCTGCTCCTCGATTTCCTCGAGCCGATGAACATCACGCAGTACCGGCTCGCGCACGCCCTCTCGGTGCCGCCGCGTCGCATCAACGAGATCGTCCACGGCAAGCGCGCGATCTCCGCGGACACGGCGCTGCGCCTCGCTCGCTTCTTCGGGACCTCCGAGCAGTTCTGGCTCAACCTCCAGGCACGCTTCGATCTCGAGGTCGAACGTGACCGGCTCGGCGCACGCCTGAAGAGCGAAGTCCAGGTCTTTGCCCGGGCCAGCTAACGCCGGTTGCTGCTGACAAGGCCATCCGTGCTGGACGTGGGGCCCTGCGGGCCCCAAACTGCATTGATGGCCTGGCAGCTGAACCTTGTACGTCAGGCGGTCCTACCTGAATGATGGAGGTTCCGTGAAGCACCTGGCCTGCAGATGTCTGTGGATTGCCTCCGCCGCAGTTGCGGCTTGTTCAACGAACGACAAAACACCCAGTCCGAAGTCGGCGACCGCTGCACCACGTGTCGTCTCCCTTGCGGCCACCGAGTATTCACTCGCAGCGCCTGACACCATCCCTGCCGGATGGACGACGCTTCGCCTCCACAACCACGGCACGACCGTCCATTACGGGCACATGGTTCGCCTGGACCCAGGCAAGACAGTCGAGGGCTTGGTGGCTGCATACGCCGAGGCGATCCGCACATCAGGTCCGAGGCCGAAGTGGGTGACGCGGTTCGGTGGACCGGGTGGCGCAGCTCCCGGCGATTCAGCGAGCGACACCCAGTATCTCCAGCCCGGAAGATACGTCTGGATCTGCCCTGTCGAGGATGACAAGGGATGACGGTCCCCCCGCCAGCGCTCCAGTTCTAGGCTGACAACGGGGCGGGTTGTGTGGTGAAGGTTTGGGCGAACTCGTGCGGGGTCAAGGGGTGGCAGGCCTCGTGCGGTCGCGCGGTGTTGAACTCCCGCCGATAGCGCT
>JACQED010000159.1 GCA_016200785.1 Chloroflexota bacterium | reverse complement strand
TGCATCGCTACACTGGGCAAGATGACATCCTGCTCGGCTCGCCGCTGGCTGGACGGAGTCGAGCGGAGCTGTCGCGCATCGTGGGCTACTTCATCAATCCGGTCGTCCTGCGATCCGATCTGGGCGGCAATCCCGCATTCAAGGAATTCCTGGGCCGGGTCCGCGGCACTGTGTTGGGCGCTCTCGAACACGAGGATTTTCCATTTCCTCTGCTGGTCGAACGACTTCAGCCGAGACGGGATGCCAGCCGCTCGCCGCTCTTTCAGGTCGCCTTCATTTGGGACAAACTGCCTCAGCCCGAAGAGCCGGGCGAGGCGGCGGCCCGCCAAGATGGGCGGATGCTCGATCTGGAACCCATCGCCGTGGGACAGCGAGGCGCGCCTTTCGATCTCACGCTGACTGTCGCGGAAGGAAGCGGATCGCTCACCGCCTCATTCCAGTACAACACCGACCTGTTCGACGCGGAGCGCATCGTGCGAATGTCGGGACATCTGAGGACTCTGTTGGAAGGTGTCGCCGCCGATCCCGAGCAGCGACTCTCGGAGCTTCCCCTCCTGACCGACGCCGAGCGTCATCAAATGCTCGCAGAGTGGAACGATACTCGCTCAGATTATCCCGCCGATGCGCGACTCCACGATCTATTCGAGGCTCAAGTCCAACGCACGCCGGAGGCCATCGCGGTCGTCTTTGAAGGTGACTCTCTGACCTACCGCGAGTTGAACCGCCGTGCGAATCAACTGGCGAACTACCTGCGGACTCTTAGCGTTGAGCCAGAAGATCGCGTGGGGCTGTGCGTGGAACGTTCGCTGGAGATGGCCGTGGGCCTCCTCGGCATTCTCAAAGCGGGCGCGGCCTACGTCCCGATGGATCCGGCTTTTCCGAAGGTTCGCCTCAATCTCATGTGGGAGGATTGTGGGGCGTCGGTGCTGCTGACTCACGGACAGGCTCTTGATAATCTTCCGCGCCACGCGGCGCACGTTGTCAGCCTCGATGGGGACTCGGAGGCGATAGCTCGCGAGAGCGCGGACAATCCCGCCGGCAATGTGACGCCGGACAATCTGGCCTACGTGATCTACACCTCCGGCTCGACCGGCAAGCCAAAGGGAGTTCAGATTACGCATCGCGCTGTGGTCAACCTTCTTCACGCGATGCGCGCCCAACCCGGCCTATCGGAGCGCGATGTGCTGCTCGCCGTCACCTCCTTGTCCTTCGACATTGCCGCGCTGGAGATCTTCCTCCCACTGACAGTCGGCGCACGCCTCGTGGTCGCCAGCCGGCAAGTCACCTCCGACGGCGTGCGGTTGATGGAAATGCTCGCGCAGTGCGGCGCGACCGTGATGCAAGCGACTCCCGCCACGTGGCGACTGCTTTTGGAAGCTGGCTGGCAGGGCGATCGGCAGTTGAAAATCCTGTGCGGCGGCGAAGCCCTGCCGCGCGATCTGGCAAATCAGCTGCTGGAACGGGGAGCGGCTCTTTGGAATCTGTACGGGCCGACTGAGACGACTATTTGGTCAACCGTCCATCCAGTCGCCGCCGGCAGTTGGCCGGTTCCGATTGGCAGGCCGATCGCCAACACACACCTCTATCTGCTGGACGCGAATCTGAATCCCGTGCCGGTCGGCGTTCCGGGCGAACTCCACATCGGGGGACTCGGCCTCGCGCGCGGCTATCTCAACTTGCCCGATCTCACTGCCGAGAGATTCATCTCGAATCCCTTCCTCAAGGATGAGGATGGCGAAAAGGCAGCGACTTTCCGCCTTCCGCCTTCCGCTTTTCGCCTTTACAAAACCGGCGATGTGGCGCTCTACCTGCCGGACGGGAACATCGAATTCCTCGGGCGGGTCGATCATCAGGTGAAGGTGCGCGGCTTCCGAATCGAATTGGAGGAAATCGAGACGAGGCTGAGAGGCCACCCGGCGGTGCGCGAGGCGGTGGTCGTGGCGCGCGATGTGGAAGGCGCGCCGGGCGATAAGCGGCTGGTCGCGTACCTCGTTCCGGATCGAGACTACGTTCAGTCTCGATCCAGCGCGAGCGACTCGAACCCATCGCCGAGTGAGCTGCGCCGCTTCTTGACGGAGACTCTGCCCGACTACATGACGCCCGCCCACTTTGTGATATTGGACGCCATGCCGTTGACGCCCAACGGGAAAGTCGATCGCCTGGCCCTGCCCGCGCCCGACCGCGCGCGGCCCGCCCTCGATGCCGCCTTCGTCGCGCCCCGCACCCCGGTCGAGAAACTCCTGGCCGAGATTTGGTCGCAAGTGCTCGGCGTGGAAACTGTCGGCGCGCATGACAACTTCTTTGAGTTGGGCGGGGCTTCCATTCAGGTCTTACAGATCGTCGCGCAAGCGGGCGAGGCGGGCCTCACATTCAAGCCTGAGTCATTCTTCGTGCACCAAACCATCGCCGAACTAGCTCATGCCGCGGTATCTGGCGGAGATGGCCGCTCTCGCGATGCCGCCGATCCGCCCAACATGGCAGCTCTCTCCGCTCGGAGTGATTCGCGGGAAGTCCGGCCGGCGCATTTCGACCTCGCGTCCGCCGCCGACGCGACCGAGCCGCCTCCAGCCAAGCCGGGGAACACGATCATAGAGAGTCTCGGCGTGTATCTGCCTGCCAAAGTCGTCACCACTAAAGAGGTGCTGGCGGCGGGCGCCGACAAAATTCTCTTTCCGCTGGAGCAACTCACAGGGATCAAGTCCCGACGCATAGCCGGCGATTCGGAATTCTCGATTGACCTGGCGAAGAAAGCCGTCGAAACCTGTCTTGCCAACTCAAAGTACACATCGCAGGACCTCGACCTGCTGATTTGCTGCAATGTCTCCCGCTGTGACGGCCCGAATCATCGCTTTTCATTTGAGCCGAACACGGCCATCAGACTGAGAAAGCATTTCGGCTTCGACCGGGCGCTGGCCTTCGACGTGGCCAATGCCTGCCCCGGCATGTTCACCGCCATCATGATCGTGGACGCATTCCTCAAAGCCGGGCTGATTCAGTGCGGCATGGTGGTCAGCGGCGAGTACATCACCCACCTTACGCAGACCGCGCAAAAGGAGATCGACGAAATCCTGGACTCGCGGATGGCCTGCCTGACTCTGGGCGACGCCGGCGCGGCATTGATCCTGGAGGCCTCGCCCGACGACAAGTTCGGCTTTCACGATCTCGACCTTTACACTCTTGGGCGCTACTACCCGCTGTGCGTTGCCAAACAGACAGAGCATGCACACGGTGGCGCCATCATGCACACCGACTCGATCAAACTGACCTCGGTGACCATCGAACAGGCCGTGGCCCACTCAGGGCAGGCATTGGGTCGCGCAGGATGGCAGGCCGAAGGCATTCAACACGTCATCATGCACCAGACGTCCAAGACATCTCTCAACGATGCCGCGCGCGAGATCAATCGCTTCTTTGATAAGCAAGTATGCGGCGACGACAACGTGGTCTACAACCTGGCGGAGCGGGGCAACACGGCGACCACCAGCCACTTCGTCGCCGTCATGGACAAGATTCGCGAAAACAAAATCAAGCCGGGCGACCGCGCCTTGTTCAGCGTCACCGGTTCCGGCCTGACCGTGGGCACGGCGCTCTACACCTTCGACGATTTGCCCGACCGCCTGCGGCGCGTGGAGGCAGCTCAAGAGCGTCCGGCAAAGGCCGGCGCGAAAAAAGCCCCGCCCCGCCCGCGCCGCCTCCCACGCATCCGCATTGAAAGCGCGGGCGTCATCCCGGAAGAACGGAAGGTGAACCGCGAAGCGATAGAACTCGCCAAGATCGCCGCCGAGAACTGCCTCGAAGAATCATCCTACAGTCGAAGTGACATCGGTCTGCTTCTTTATGCCGGAGTTTATCGCAACGACTTCCTGAGCGAACCCGCCGTCGCCGCGATCGTCGCTGGCGAGATGGGAATCAACGACAGCATCCAAACGCAGGACGACGCCAAAACCTTAGCCTTCGACGTTTTCAACGGCGCGCTCGGGTTCTTGAACGCCTGCTACATCGCTCGTCAGATGATTGGGGTCGGGAGATTCAAGACGGCCATGATCGTCGCCTCGGAAATCGAAAACAACGCGACGGTCGTTCCTGACAGATTGGTCGGCCTCAAGGAAACCGGTTCGGCGGTTATCCTCGACGAAGCGCCAGATGGCAAGACCGGCTTCGGGAGTTTTGTCTTCAGGTACTTCGCCGATCACATTGACGCATTCACCGCGTACACCGCCCTGCTCAACGGCAGGACGTTTCTGCAATGGAGCCGAGACCCCCGTATCGAGGACTACTATCTGGAATGCATCCCCGGCGTCGTACGCGAGTTGCTCGACGCCGAGGGCCTGGATGTGTCGCAGATCAAGCTTATCTTTCCACCGCAAATCTCCTCGACGTTCATTCCAAAGTTGAGCGACAGGATCAATGTGGCGAAGGGGAAATTCGTGGACGTGACGCGGGACGGCCAGGACTACTACACATCCTCCCTGCCATATGCTTTTCGGCACGCCCGCGAGCAGGGTCTGGTCGAGGCCGGCGACGTCGGTTTGATCGTCAGCGTCGGCGCGGGGATTCAGGTCGGCTGTGCGACCTACTATTTCTAGATGAAACACGTCGTCATCACGGGCGTCTCTTCGGGAATTGGCCGCGCCGCCGCCGAGGAATTGGCGGCGCGCGGCTACCACGTCTTTGGCAGTGTGCGGCGGGCCGAGGACGGAGCGAGGCTTCAGGCCGATCTCGGGCAGAATTTCACGCCGTTATTATTCGACGTTACCGACGCGGCGGCCATCAAGTCGGCCGTTCACAATGTGGAGAAGATCGCGGGCGGTGGCGGCTTGACGGCATTGATCAACAACGCCGGCGTCGCCGTGAGCGGGCCACTGTCACAGTTGTCGCTCGACGAGTTCCGCTACCAATTTGAAGTGAACGTCTTCGGCGTGCTGGCCGTGACGCAGGCTTTCCTGCCATTGCTGGGAGCCGGCAAAGACACCGGCCATCCACCCGGCCGCGTCGTGAATATCAGTTCGGTGAACGGACGGATCACTTATCCTCTCGTCGTGCCCTACTGCGCCTCCAAACACGCACTGGAGTCTTTGTCCGACGGATTGCGACGTGAACTCATGATCTACGGCATGGAAGTGATCGTCGTCGAACCCGGCGCGGTGCGCACACCGATCTGGGACAAAGCCGAGGCCACCGACGTGGCTGCGAGATTTGCGAATGGAGACTACGGCCCCACGTTGGCCGTCCTGCAAAACGCCGTCATCGCCCGGGGACGCGACGGGTTGCCGCCGGAAGCGGTGGCGCGTGTGATTCGGGAGGCGCTGGAGAGCCGCCGGCCCCGGACGCGCTACGTGCTGGAGCAAAATTACTTAATGACTTGGCTTCTGCCTCGCTGGCTGCCTGATCGCTGGCTGGACGCCCTCCTGGCCGGGGGCCAGCGCATGTCAAGCAAGACTCTTCGCGCAATAATGCGCGGCGCTCATCTATGAAGAACATCCCTGCTTCGTGGCCCAGCCCCCCGCAGAATCTGACGCTGGGGGCTGAAGAGGTTCACGTCTGGCGTGTTGAGTTGAACCAATCGGCCCAATGCGTGGAGGCCCTCCGGCGCACGCTCGCCGAAGACGAACTTAAACGGGCCGAGCGTTTCTATTTCGATAGCGACCGTCAGCACTTCATCGTCGCTCGCGGCGCGCTGAGAACGATCTTAGGGCGCCACCTGGGCGCGCAACCGGATCAACTGCGCTTTGTCTACAGCTCTCACGGAAAGCCGGCACTGGTTGGTGACTGCGGCTTTGACGCGATCCACTTCAACGTGGCTCACTCGTATGGGATCGCCCTCGTGGGGGTGACTCGCGTGAGCGAGATCGGTATAGACGTCGAATATGTCCGGCGCGAGGTGGAACACTTATCGATCGCTCGGCGATTCTTTTCGTCGGGAGAAGTGGCGGCGCTTTACGCGTTGCCCGCAGACCTCCGGCAAGAAGCCTTCTTCACGTGCTGGACTCGGAAGGAGGCTTTCATCAAGGCCAGGGGTGAAGGCCTTTCGTATCCACTGGATCAATTTGACGTTTCACTCGCGCCGGACGAGCCTGCCGCGTTGTTGAGCGTCAGAGGCTGTTCGACGGCGCGCGGCTGGTCACTGCGTTCCCTGTCGCCTGGTCCGGGCTACGCAGCGGCGCTGGCCCTCGAGGGGGAGGCGTGCCGCCTCGCGTGTTGGCAGTGGTCCGCTTACTTGATGCACAACAACCCTTGAGCCGCCGACGCCTCCGGGCTTCCAGGATAGACGCGATACAAATTGCCCTCCGGCACGATGCAGTGCTTCTTTTTCAAGCTGGAGGCGTCATAGAATTGATCGTTCAACGAGGCGATGAACACCGGGCGATTGTTCTTTAGCTCCGCTTCTATCCTCCGCACCGCAATGCCCGAATCGAAATTAGTCGGCTCTTCCAACAGCCAAATGACGATCTCGACGTCGGGACGCATGTGTTCGATCTGTTGGAAGTATCTCAGGACGAGGGCCACATCTACGTCGTTATACCACTCCGCAATCACCACCGAACGTGGCGGCGCGTTCGCCAGAGTCTCCCGCCCAAACTTGTACGGCGCGTCGTAGCCCCGCTTGTTCGGATTTAGATAATAGACTAAGCCGTCCCTCGCGCCCGTTCCCACCTGCGGAATTCCGAACGTCTCGTCGGCCAACCCGGCCGACCTGACCAGACCCGGCAGGACTCCATAGTACAGCGGCATCGCCGCGATCGTCAGGCCGAGTCCGGCGATCAGCCATCCCTTTCTTCTCTCCGACACGACGGACAACAGATGAGCCGTCCCCATGCCAATCGCCAGCGACCAAAATATGTGCGAGAACATATAGACGGCGTATTGTTCCAGCACGCGATAGAAAACCCCAAAGACCGTGTAAACGGCATACAAGGCGACGGCCTTCCTCCACAGAGAAGGGTTGGCGCGAGGGCCGACTCTCCAGCCATACAAGCCGACGATCACGCCGACCGGGCCAAACTGCGTTACAAGAAGCAGCAGGTAATACAGGGCGCTCTTCCCTAGAAGCAGGAGCGTCGTCGTCACGAGGGCATCGCGAACGAAGAACGATCCGGCAACCGGCCCAATCACCATCGCGATCGGGAACGTACGCAACATGCGGAATAACTGGATCAGATAAACCGAGAAT
>JACQED010000158.1 GCA_016200785.1 Chloroflexota bacterium | reverse complement strand
GGCGAGCAGGAACAGCGCGCGCCGCCGTCCTTCGGGTGTCCCGCCGATCCACTGCCCGGCCACCGCTTCAAGCAAACTATATAGCAATCCAAAGAGGCCGAGGAGAGCGAACGTCCAGCCCCATTCCTCGGGGCGTGTCACAAAGGAAAATAGCGCCACCAAACGCCGGTCTGCCTGGGCCTCGTAGAAACTGCCCGGCAGAGGCAGTATCGCCGCCGGCCCCGAAAGGAGATAGTTCCGCAGATACCACGGCCCGGCGACGAGGGTGATGGTTGCGATGAAGATCAAGCCTGCTCGCGCCGCATCTCGCAATGGGAGGCTGATGGGCACGGATAAACGCTGATCAGCGGCGCCCGTTCCTCGTGGATATAAGACACTCATCACCGTCACGCCAACGAGCGACGGAACGATGATGAACCCCGCCTGTTTCGTCCAGATGGCGAGACCGGATGAGAGGCCGGCGAGCCACAGATTTCTTGCCGGGCCGCCCTCCAGCCATCGAAACGCGAACAGCGCCGACAGCGCGAAGAAGAAGCCAGTCGGAATATCCACGTAGCCCGACGTTCCCCAGACGACGAAAAGAGTCGACGTGGCCGCGAGGAACGCCGCCGCAAGCGCCGCCCGCCGTCCGTACATTTCGCGCGCCAGGGTGAACGTCACGCCGATCGTCGCCGCGCAGAAGGCGGCGCTGACGATCCCGGCCAGCCGATCATTCACCGCGCCGCCGGCGAAAAAGGCCCAGGCGTAGCCGAGCGAGACAAGCAGTGGATACCCTTGCACGGACTCAGGCAATCCTCTTGTTTCAAAGATGCGCCGCGCGAAGAGGCCATAGCGCGAAAGTGTGTCGGGGTAGTAGAAGGGATAGTAGAGAACGTTGACGGTGATGATGGCGAGGGGGAGGGCGACGCCAAGCAACGGGATGATAGACGAGGGGTCAGGGGTTAGGGATTTGAGAGTCGTCCCTGCGCCCCGGCGCCCCTGCGCCAACGCGCGCCCGCCCATCGCCAATGTCATCACAA
The DNA here is from genome assembly GCA_016200785.1 of Chloroflexota bacterium. Taxonomy (GTDB): domain Bacteria; phylum Chloroflexota; class Anaerolineae; order Anaerolineales; family JACQED01; genus JACQED01. Next base: position 2,298 of record JACQED010000158.1, on the reverse strand, counting down.
CCACCGCCGCCGGCAATGTCAAAATGCTCCACACCGACAACGCGCGGGGGACGAGCGAAAGCGCGAACATCCACAGGCTCAGCGCGCCGAGGCTGAGACCGAACGTCGCGATCGACGCAGTCAGCCAATCGTCTTCGCCCAGCCAGCGGCGAACCAGCGGCCAACCGAAGAACAGGCCGAAGGGAATGGCGAACAGCGCAAAGACGAGGCGCAGATCAGTCTCCAAAGCGCAGAATGATCGGGTGGCGCATGGCGCGCTCGATCTCGCCCCGGTTGGCGTCGAGGTCTTTTGTCGCGACCTCGTGCGCCACAAGGATGGCGAGGCAGTCCGCCCCCGCACAAATCTCAGTCAGCGAGGGGTATTGATAACCGGCGACGAGGGGATCGTAGTGATCGACCGAGCAGCCGTCTTCGCGCAGAAGACGGACGATCTCGATGGCCGGACTCTCGCGCACGTCCTCCGTGTTCGCCTTGTACGCCGCGCCGATGGCGACGATTTTCGGCGCGGGGATAGCGCGCACGGCCCTGCGTATCTTCGACGCGACGCGCCCCGGCATCTCGTCGTTGATCAGGCGCGAGGTGAAGATGAGTCTGGAGTTGGCCGGGTCAACCTCCTTGATGAACCACGGGTCAATCGGGATGCAGTGGCCGCCCACGCCGATACCGGGGCTGAGGATGTTGACTCGCGGATGTTTGTTGGCCAACCCGATCGCCACCTGCGCGTCGATGCCCAGCCTCTCAGCCACCGCTGCGAACTCGTTCGCCAGTGCGATGTTCACGTCGCGATAAGTGTTCTCCATCAGTTTGCAGAGTTCTGCCGTCACGTCGTCGGTTTCGTACAGGTTGCCTTCGACGAACGAGGCATAGACGGCCTTCGCACGGCGGCGCGCCTCCGGGTCTGCCCCGCCGATGATCCGGTCGTTGTGGACGATTTCGTAAAACACGTCGCCAGGCAGGATGCGCTCCGGGCAGTGAGCGAGGTAGATGTCCAGCCCGACCTTCAGCCCCGTCCTTTCGAGGATCGGCGTCATGACCTCGCGGCAGGTCAGCGGCGGCACTGTCGACTCCAAAATGACGAGATTGCCCGAGCGCAAATGAGGCAGAAGCGACTCGGTCGCGTCGATCACGTACTTCATCTCCGCCACCTTTTTACGGTGGTCGAGCGGCGTGGGCACGGCGATCAGAAACACGTCGGCCTCGCACGGCGAGGATTGCGCTTTCAAGTTAACCCGCACCGCAGGCTCGTTCATGATGGCCTGAAGTTGCTCTTCTCTGATATGCAAAACACCTTCGTTGATCGCGTGGACGATGTTCTCGTTGATGTCCACGCCGACCACCTCGTGGCCGGCGCGCGCCAACAACAACGCCGCCGGCAGGCCCACGTAGCCGGTGCCGATGACGACGATTTTCTGACGCTTGTTTTCAGTCACGGTGGTACACCTCTCTCTGCCATGCTATTGTGCGCGGGATGCCGACCTTCAGCGGGACGGCGCAACGGTGATCGAGATCGCGCACGGCTTTGGAAATGTCGGCTTTCTTGTCGCGCGTGTTGTGCGCCTCGACCGGCACGTACTCGACCAGCCGGTCGTCTTTGCCGAGGTGATGCAATATCATGTCCGAGAGCGTCTTGATATCGTGATACTCGTCCCCGGCGATGTTGTACACCTCGCCCGCTCTAAAGCGGTCGGCGATGTTCGCCAGGGTGCGGACGGTATCGTCAATGTACGACGACGTGCGGTGGTGTTGGAGAAACACTTTGTAGGGCATGTCGTGGAGCGCCCGGTACACGAACTGGCACACGACACTGCGGTACTCGGAGTAATACTCGCCGGGACCGTAGGTATTGAACAGCCGCACGCACACCGTCTCGGTGCCGAAGCGGTCAGCGGAGTTCACGATTTGCAGTTCGTTGACCCACTTTGAGATAGCGTAGTCGTTCATCTGCCGGATGGGATGTTTCTCCAGCACGTCCTCGGCCATCACGTCGGGCCAATCGCCATAGACTTCACTGCTGCTGGTGAAGACCATCCGAAATTTGCACACCTCTTGAAAGCGCAGAATGTTCTTCGTGCCGATGGCATTCGTCTGCCAGACCTTCTCGTAGAATTCCTCGCCGTTCCACCGGCCAAACTCGGCGGCGAGGTGATAGACGAACTCAAAGTCGGCGGCCTTGAAGACGCGGGCGACCTGCCGATAGTCGGCAATATCACAGCGAATGTAATTCGGGCCTTCGGCGTGAGGCAAATCGCACAGCCAGACTTCGTGACCCCGCCCCCGTAGTTCGGCGGCCAAAGGCGC
>JACQED010000157.1 GCA_016200785.1 Chloroflexota bacterium | reverse complement strand
TTGGGCGGGTGCAGTCCAGGTCACGGTTTGCGTCGTGCCGCCGGGAAGCGCGAGGAAGGGGATGCCAGCCTCCTGGCTGACGAAGTTGTGCAGGAAGGAGTCGTTATTCGTCACGACGAAACGCACGGTCTCGCCGGGCTTGACGGTGATTTGCGCTGGGGAGACACGCAAATTGGAAGCGGTGATCTGAATCTCCTCGTCCACCGGCGCGGGCGTTGCGCCGATGGGGGTGGGTTCAGCGGTCGGCGCGGTTTGGCCGTAACCGTAACCGCCCATCATGTGCCCGCCGCCCATCATGCCCGGCCCGTAGCCATTGCCCGGCAGCGGAGTGTTATTCTGATATCCGTATCCACCGCCCATCATCCCGCTGGGGCCGCCGCCGAAGTTCCCCATCATGTCGGGCCCGTAACCATAACCCGGCGCGGGCGTCTGCCGATAGGCGACCAAAGGTTGCGCGACTCCGCACGCGCTGACCAGCAGAGCAACCACGCCGAGCAATCCGATGACGAGAAATTTGGTGTTCATAGTTCTGCTCCTCTCAGTGTTATTGTTCGCACTGTAGTGGAGAGGCGTGAAGACCAGATGCGGAATGTATGAAGAATCGGTGAAGTTTACGGGAAGGGAGTCTCTGTCCACTCCATCGGATCTATCGGCGCGCCGCCCACCCATAGTTCCCAATGCAAGTTCGGGCCGGTGACGCGCCCGGTGCTGCCCAGCAGCCCGATCTCTTGTCCGGCCCGCACTACATCGCCCACTTCGACCTTGATTTCGGATTGATGCCAGTAGCCGGTGTACACTCCCCAACCGTGATCGATCAGCGTAGCGTTCCCGCGCACCGTGAGTGGTTCGGCCACGACGACGACGCCCGCCGCTGCCGCGTAAATGGGCGAACCGGGCCGGCCGGTGAAATCAGTCCCGGTGTGACTCGAAACAAACTGCCCGTTGTTATACGTTCGCACGATGCCGAACGGTGAAGAAACGCGCCCGCCGAATGGGAGAGCGAACACGCCCTGCCAGTAGCGGGCCGGGGTAAACTGCGTCGTGAAGGATTTGAGGTACTCCCACTCCGGCTCGGTGACGGTCGGGTCAATGGTGAGGGGGTCAACCGGGGGAAGGTTCTGCGTGCCGTAATCCATGCGCCGCACCGGGATCAGTTGCGCGAACGAGGTGGATTGGCCGGAAGGCAGGGTAACTGTGATGGTGAACGAATGTAATCCCGGCTCGGCTTCGGCCTCGATGCCTTGAAGCGCGTACCATGCCCCGCCCTCCTCGGCAAAGCGCAGGGGATGGAGATCGAACGCGCCGGACAGCACGGCTTCTCCGTCCAATCGTGCTTTCAGTCGTAATGTACGGCCCTGTTCGGCAAGCGAGGGAGACATAGTGAGGAAGACGAGCGGCCACGGCAGGCCCGTTGGGGTGTTGCCGGCGTCGGGGATGAAGAGTGACTGACCGGGGATCAGCGGCGCGGCGGGCATCAACCCGTTGACCGACGCGATGGCGAACGGGCTAACGCGATACTGAGCTGCCAATGCCAACAGAGTCTCGCCGGGCGCGACGGTGCGATTGACTGCCGAGGCGAGTTTGAGGGCCGTTCGGCCTCACTCGGGATAGTAGACTTCTTCCCCCAGATACAGTGTACTCGGATTGACGACGTGATTGAGGCGCGCGAACGTCTCCGGCGAAACGCCGAAGCGCAGGCTGAGGCTGGCAAGCGTGTCGCCGAGGGCGACGGTGTGTGGGGTCAGCCGTCCGGTGATGCCCTCAAAGCCGGGGATCACAAGAACCTGCCCGGCGTAGATCGTCGCCGGGTCGGCGATAGTGTTGGCCGATTGAAGCGCCGCCACTGTTGTGCCGAACCGCGCCGCAATCGTGTAGAGCGTGTCGCCGGATTGGACTACGTACTCCGGCCCGGCGGTCTGCGCGCGGGCGGCGACCGGACTGCCGAACGCGATCGCCAACAGGCCGAGCAGGAGAGCGAGGCGAAGGCGCGCCAGCGTCATGGGAAGTCCGCCGCGATGCCCTATCTCGAGGCTGTGATTCCCTCGAGCCGTGTCCGCTTCAAAAGCAACGCATTGATCGCCACGAGCAGCGAAGAGCCAGACATCGAGAGGGCGGCGATCTCCGGGCGCAGTATCAGCCCGAACGCCGGATAGAACAGCCCGGCGGCGATCGGGAAGGCAATCGTGTTGTAACCCGCCGCC
>JACQED010000189.1 GCA_016200785.1 Chloroflexota bacterium | reverse complement strand
CCTTCATCCTCTCGCCGTACAAGTTGGGCGCGATCGGCGTGTTCGGCTTCTCGCTGCTGCTCTCGGTCACAGTGCTGGTCATCTCCTGCCCGTGTGCCGTGGGGCTGGCGACGCCCAGCGCGATCATGGCCGGGACGGGCAAGGCCGCCGAACACGGCGTGCTGTTCAAGGCCGCCGAAGCCATTGAGAACGCCAGCAAGTTGCAGACGATTGTGTTCGACAAAACGGGCACGCTGACCAAAGGCGAGCCGTCCGTCACGGACGTGACGGAAAATCCCAACTTCAAAAACCAAACTCCCAACGAAGTGCTGCGGCTGGCGGCCATCGCGGAGAAGAACAGCGAGCATCCGCTGGGCGAAGCCATTGTCAAAGGCGCGGCGGCGCGCGGGCTGACAGTGACGGAACCGGAGTCGTTCAACTCCATCCCCGGTCACGGCGTCGAGGCGAAGGTCGAAGGCCGGGCCGTCCTGCTCGGCAACCGCAAACTGATGCGGGAACACGAGGTGGACTTCGCCGGGTTGATGCCGCAGGCCGAGAAGTTGGAAGGCGAGGGCAAGACAGTGATGTTCGTCGCCGCCGATGGTCAAGCCGCCGGGTTGATTGCCGTCGCCGACACGCTCAAGGAACACTCGGCGGAAGCCATCCACCGCCTGCCCACGTTGGGCCTGGAAGTGGCGATGATCACCGGCGACAATCGGCGCACCGCAGAGGCCATCGCTCGACAGGTCGGCATTGATCGCGTTCTCGCGGAAGTCCTGCCGCAGGACAAGGCCGAGGAGGTCAAGAAACTTCAAGCCCTCGGCAAGAAAGTGGCCATGGTCGGCGATGGGGTGAACGACGCCCCGGCGCTGGCGCGGGCCGACGTGGGGATGGCGATCGGCTCCGGCACCGACGTGGCGAAAGAAACCGGCGACGTGATTCTGATCAAAGATGACATCCGCGACGTGGTGGTGGCGCTCGAAACTGCCAAGGCCACGATGCGCAAGGTCAAGGAGAATCTGTTCTGGGCGTTCGTCTACAATACGCTCGGCATCCCCCTCGGCGCGGGACTGTTCTACCCGTTCGTTTCGCTAATCATCAGCCCGGAGTTGGCCGGCCTGCTGATGGCAATCAGTTCGGTGACGGTGACGCTGAACACCCTGTTGCTCAAGCGATTCAAGCCCTCCATCCGGCGCGAGGACAAGCCGCATCCCGGTACGGGACTGCGCCAACCGCAACTGGCTCATGTTCCTGCCAGTGGCGATTGAATGATTTGGTGATATGCACCGCAGAGAGCGCGGAGCACGCTGAGATTTCCAGAATCTCTCTGCGATCTCAGCGTGCTCTGCGGTGAAGGAAAAACCGCAATGGAACACGAACAAGTTGAAAAAGAAGTGGCACAAAAGAGCGCGTTGATCTATTTGCCGATCTCCATCGGCGCGGCCATGCTGTTCTTACTGGCCGCCACGCTCGCCGGGGGCTATCCTGCGGTGGCGCGGATCGGCGGAGCGGTGTGGGTGGGCTTGCTCAGCCTGATCGTCTCCATGCCCATCGTCACCTCGCGGGTGAAACGCCGGGCAAGAGGAAACTAACTTTCGCGTGGGAGATCATGCATGATCGCCGGATCGCTCATCACCATCCGCGAGGGCCTGGAGGCCTTCCTGATCGTCGGAATCTTGCTGGGATACCTCACCAAGATCAATCAGCCGCAGTTCAAGGTTCACATCTGGATCGGGACGGCGGCGGCGATCGTAGTCAGCATCTTGCTGGCGTTGCTCTTCCAGGCCCTTGCCATCCAATTCGAGGGTAGAAGCGCTGAACTCTTCGAGGCGGCCGTGGCCCTGCTGGCAGTCAGCGTCCTGACGTGGATGGTGCTGTGGATGCAGCGGCAGAGTCGGACGATCAAAGGCGAGTTGGAGCAGAAAGTAGACGCCGCTCTGTCCACCGGTCAGGTCTATGGCCTGGCGAGCCTCGCTTTCATTTCGGTGTTGCGAGAGGGGCTGGAAACCGCCCTGTTTCTGAGCGCCGTCTTCGTCGTCGCTCGGGACGACAACCTGCTGCCCGGGGCCGCGCTTGGCCTGGCCATCGCGGCCGGCATCACCTACCTGATCTTTCGTTCGGCGATCCGGTTGAACCTGCGAGCCTTCTTCATCGTCACCGGCAGCCTGCTCATTCTTATCGCCGCCGGACTGGTGGGGCACAGCCTCATGGCCTTGCAGGAGATTGGCTGGCTGCCATTCGCAACGGCGACGGCCTGGGATCTGGGGTGGCTGATCTCAAACGAGGCGCTGCTCGGGCGGCTGCTGCATGCCTTCATTGGCTACGAAGCGGCGCCGTCGTGGCTGATGGCCGCCGGCTATGCCGCCTACGTAGTTTTCTTCGGAGGCCAATTCATCGCGGCGGTAGCCGAGGGCGCGCCCCGGCGAGCAATCAAAAATGGTTGAGTTTATCAAACGACTTGGTATCCAGTCCGACACAATGGCGCTCACGCTGACCGTGTGGCTGTGCAGTCTGCCGCTGGTCGCCATCTTCGTCGCGCCGTCCTTCGGATTGCAGGCGGCGCTGGGGAGCGCCGTTGGACTGCTCGTCTTCGCTCTGATCGTGTGTTGGGGTATCTGCGGGTGGCCAAGGAGATGACGGCAGTGTTGTCCGCAACCGCGCCGCTCTGGGCCGGGCGAAGGCACGAAACCTTCGAAGCGCCCACCGAAGCCGGGCTGCTTCGGAGCATCGCGGCCGCCTTCGGCATCACGCCGAGCGACCCGCGCTATCCCGCGCTCGTGAACTACTACGTCGCGCTCAAGGCCAAGCCGGTCGTCGTGCTGGCCGGCCCGGCGACGAGCGGCAAAGAGCGGCTGGCCTGCCGCCTGGCCGAAGCCATCGTCGGCCAACACAGCGAACAGCGCCAGGTGCTCGCCGGTCATCCCTGGTGGGCCACCGAGCCGACCGGCGCGATTGCCCAGGCCCGCTGGAACGAACTCAAACTTGACGTGCTGGCTGAAGAGGCCGCCCAGCCCGAGAACCGACGCCGCGCATACTTTGCCTGCCTGCGGCACATCAGCCCGGCGGAACTGGATGACCTATCCAACGTCGCTTCACCGCCCTATCCCCTGTATCCGCCCAACGTCTTCATCGCCGCGACATTGGACTGCGCACAGCCCTTGGAGGCCGGCGAAGACCTGTTGACCATTGCCACCGTCGTCTGGTGGCCGTTCACCTGGCCGCTGCCGGAGGAATGGCCGTTGGCCAGGCTCAATGGAAAAGGCGCGCGAGCATTCGTCAAATCGGCCGTGCGCCATATGCCGACCGCGAGGCGGCGGCTGCGGAGACTATTCAAAACCCTGGCACAGCCCACTCACGCGCTCGTCGAAGTGACCGGCTTTCTGGCCGAGGCAGGGATTGCGCTGCCGCCGGCCGCGATGGGCGACGCGATGGGCTATCTGGCAAATGCCTGGAGCGTCGAGGGTGTGGGCTTGTTTCAGCCACCGGCCGCCAGCAACGTGCTGATCGCGCTGGATTTCGTTATCGCTCAGACGATCCTGACGCGCGCCCTTTTGCAGATTGCTGAGCGCCCCACCCTGCGCGACGTGCTCGGCGGCTATCTGCGCGACCGTTTCCCGCACTCGGCAGCTTTTCTCGCGGCAATCTGATCGCCGCAACCGGAGGCACACGATGGCACCTGTTACCATTCTCCTCATCATCGTCGGCGTAGTCGTTATCCTTTTTGTGCTCGACCTCGTGTTCGCCGGGGGCGGCATGACGATGGGCACAATGTCCGGCATGGGCGCTATGATGAGCAACCCGATCGGCCAGATCACTCTGCTCGTCCTGCTGGCGATCCTCGGCGTGTTAGTCTACGCCGTATTCTTCCGGTGAAAGGAGGTGAATCCAGATGGCAAAAGACCCTGTCTGCGGCATGGACGTTGACCCCAAGACGGCCGCCGGCAAGTCCGAGCACAACGGCCAGACGTACTATTTCTGCTCGCCCGGTTGCAAGAAGTCGTTCGACAAAGACCCGGCCAAGTACGCCGGCCAACAGGCCGCCGCACATCACGGACACCACTGACGAAAGTTCCAAATCCCAAATCTCAAATCCCAAAGCCCTTCCCCCTCTCCTGCTCGCACGCTGCGCAGTGCGCGAGCAGGAGAGGGGGTTAGGGGGTGAGGCATGATCACAATCTCCATTGACCCCATCATCTTCTCCATCGGCCACTTCCACATCCGCTGGTACAGTTTGATCGTCATCACGGCCATTTTCGTCGGCGTGTGGCTCACGGCGCGCGAGGTGGCGCGCAAGGGCTTCAAGAAGGACGACATCTACGACGGCGCGCTGTGGGTCGTCGTCAGCGGCATCCTCGGCGCGCGCCTCTTCCACGTCGCCGACCACTGGAGCGATATGTTCGCGGCGAATCCCATCCGCGCGCTGTACGTCTGGGAAGGCGGGCTGGCGATCTGGGGCGGCGTGGCCGGCGGTCTGCTGGCGGTCGCCGCCCTCGCGCGGCGGCGGAAGTGGAAACTCCCGCGTCTGCTGGATGCGACTGCGCCCGGCCTCGTGCTGGCGCAAGCAGTGGGCCGCACGGCCTGCATCATCACCGGCGACGCGATGGGCCGGCCGACGACCGGCCCGCTCGGTTTCGCCTACACCAGCCCAAATGCGATGGTGCCGCAGTTGGGCGTGTATTACACCCCCATGCCCGTGTACGAAATCATCGCCAACCTGGGAATCTTCGCCGTCATCTGGCAATTGCGAAAGCGCAACTGGCCCGACGGCCTGCTGTTCCTCGTCTATCTCAGCCTATACAGCGTCGAGCGCTTCTTCCTTGCCTTCACTAGTTCGTACCAGATCATGGCTTTCGGGCTGACCCAATCGCAGATTGTCGCGCTGATCGCGCTGGCCGTCGCCATGCCGCTGATCGCCGTGACGCGGGCACGGACGCGCCGCCCGCGCGTCGCCCCGGCGAGGTGAACTGTGGCCAAAGTCCATCGCCCCCTCAACCCGGCGCAACTCGAACGGCGAGAGGCCAAAAAAACCAGGCAGCAGTTCTGGGATCGCATCTGGCTGGCGCTTATCGTCGCCGCGTTCCTCGGCGTCGTCGCCTTCAACTTCTACATTCAGAGCCTTCACCATCCGTAGAACCGAGCGACGCTTCCCACTTCGCACTTCCCATCGGACATGTCCTCCCCGGACAACCTGATCCTCGTCTTCTTCCTTTACGGTCTGGCGTTCTTCACCATGGGGCTGGCCGCGCTTCAGGCCGCGCGGCGAGATAGCGGCCTGACACTGGGCCGCGCCATCTGGCTGTTGGCCGCCTTCGGCCTTGTCCATGCCTCCGTCGAATGGCTGGACATGTTCTATCTGATCCATCGGCAGGGCCTCGATCTGTTGCACTTCCCGCCTGTGCGCTGGGTGCGCCTGGCCTTGCTGGCCCTGTCGCTGTTCGCGCTCAATCAGTTCGGCCTCCGGCTGGCGGCCGCCGAGTCGCCGGCCTGGCGCTGGCTGCGCTGGGCCTCGGCCTCGCTCTTCGTGCTCTGGGGCGCGGGGCTGATCCCCGCCAGCCTCTTGCCGTGGCCCGCAAGTGAGGCGAATCTGCTCGAACACGGCGACGCCTGGGCGCGCTACCTGCCCGGCTCGGTCTTTGCCGCCCTACGAAATGCTCTCGCCCATTGTCTATCTGCAAAAGGCGCTGGACATTCCCTACTGCCATCACGAGAAGTGGGACGGGACGGGCTACCCGCGCGGGCTGAAAGGGGAGCAGATACCGCTGGCGGCACGGCTGTTCGCAGTGGTGGACGTGTGGGATGCGCT
>JACQED010000188.1 GCA_016200785.1 Chloroflexota bacterium | reverse complement strand
TATAGATTGTGACCTTCACGGGGTCCACCATGATTGATTGCGACGTGCACAATGACTGGGCCACAGCGGAAGTTCTCCTGCCCTACTTGGACCCCTACTTCCGCGATTACCTTGCGCGTGGCGAGTTGCCCGGACTCAAAGGCTCTTTTCCGCACGCCCATCGCCCGTGGTTCCATCCCGAAGGCTACAAGCGAGCCGACGTAACGCCGGCCGATGGTAGTGCGGCCGGAGCGGATTACGGCCTTATGTGCGATCTCTTACTCGACCGCTACCACATTGACTTTGCTATCCTCACCGGCGAGGAGATCGTCGAAGTCTCGACTCTGGCCAACCCCTACTACGCCTCTGCGCTGGCGCGCGCTTACAACGACTGGATGATCGAGCACTGGCTCGCCCGCGACTCGCGCCTCAAAGGTTCGCTCGTCGTCGCGCCGCAAGACCCGGCGGGCGCGGCGGAGGAGATACGCCGCGTCGGCGGCCACCGGGACATCGTGCAAGTCCTTGTCACGTGCGGCTCTCAGCGTCCGTTCGGCGATCCCTTCTAGCACCCGATCTGGGAAGCGGCGGCTGAGATGGATCTCCCGGTTGCCGCGCATCTCGGCGGCAGTCAGGGCATCAACACCGGCCCGGCCGCCTGCGGCCCGCCGACGTTTTACTGGGAGGCTCATGCGCTCTACTGCGAGTCGGCCATGGGCCATGTCGCCAGCCTGATCGCGCACGGCGCCTTTGAGAAATGGCCCAACCTGTTCTTTGTGATCGTCGAATGCGGCGTCGCGTGGCTCCCCGGCATCCTGTGGCGGCTGGACAACGACTATCGCGCCATGCGGAAAGAAACGCCGTGGCTCAAGCGACTGCCGATCGAGTACGCGCGCGATCACATTCGTCTGACAACGCAACCTCTCGAACGGCCCAAAGACATCCATCGGCTGTGGGATGTTTTGAACGCCATTGACGGGAAGGACGTGCTCCTCTACGCCTCGGACTATCCCCACTGGGACTTCGACGATCCAACCGCGCTCCCGCTCCCTCCCGAATGGAGAGAGAACGTGTTTGATCTCAACGCCCGGCGAGTGTACCGCCGCCTTCCGCCGCGCGCAGAGCAATCCCCGCCGCTGGAGGCGAGTGCAGTAAGCGCACAGGATTTCTCGTGAATGTTTCGGCCGCTACGAGGGAAGTCGTCGCCGGCGAAGCCGCGGGGCTGCCGCCGGGTGGGCGAGTGATTCTGGATTTTGACGGACGCAGTGTCGGCGTCTTCAACGTCGCGGGCCGCTTCTTTGCTCTCAACAACCGTTGCCCGCATTCCGGCGGCCCGCTGTGCCTCGGCCCAATCACCGGAACAGCGCTGCCGACGACGGAGTTCAAGTTCGTCTATGGCCGCCAAGGATCGATCCTGCGCTGTGCGTGGCACGGCTGGGAGTTCGACATCGAGACCGGCCAGGCGCTCGCAGATCCGCGGTATCGTGCCAAGACATTTCCGGTGACAGTGGAAAACGGCAATGTCGTCGTCCACGTCTAATCTCTGATCTCCGATGGATCGGTCGAACGCGAGTGTTCCTGGCGGAGTCTACAGTCGGTTTGGATAAGGAGGTGATCACCGCAGTAAACCCTGTGCCTTGATCGAGTGGTAAGCGTTCAGGTCACGCGGCCCTTTCTAACCACCAAGACACAAAGACACCAAGTTTCACGACGCTTTCTTTGTGTCCTTCGTGTCTTCGTGCCTTCGTGGTAAAGGCCTGGCGGCGGACTGAACGGTTACATCGAGTGTTCCGTCGAACCAATCAACCAAAGAAGGAGAGAATGCAATGTTGTCCAATCGAAAAGTATGGACCGCCCTGAGTCTCCTGGTGGTCCTCGCGATCTCGCTCTCGGCTTGCGCCCCGGCCCCTACGCCGGAGGTGCAAATTGTCAAAGAGACGCAGGTCGTCAAAGAAACGCAGGTGGTCGAGGTTCAGGTTCCGGTCACAGCCACCCCGGAGCCTTTCAAGCCGCAAGGCACGTTGACGGTCGGCTTGACGACTAACGTCACGGCCATCGAACAGCCTTACGCCCCGGAGCGCCAATCGTCCAATGCCTCGTGGACGCTGTTCGACTCACTGCTTTTCCCCGAACCGGACGGGAAACTCTCCCCGTGGCTGGCCGAGAGTTGGGAAACCTCCGCCGACGGCCGAGTGACCACCTTCCATCTCCGCAAAGGTGTCAAGTTCAGCAACGGCGAAGATTTCAACGCCGACTCGGTCGTCTTCTCCTGGAAGACCTACACACCGGCGGAAGTCACCTACGCCAGCAACTGGACCATCGCCGACAATGTGGAGAAAGTTGACGATTACACCGTCAAGGTTTCGACCAAGGAGCCTAACGCGCTCCTCCTGCCGATCATCGCGACCTCCTGGTCAATGATTCCGCCCAAATACTACGCGCAGGTGGGCAAGGAGGGCTTTGCCGAGAAGCCGGTCGGCACCGGGCCGTTCATGCTGGAGGAATGGGTCAAGGGCGATCACATGACGGTGGTTGCAAATCCGAATTACTGGAGCCCGGGCCGCCCCAAACTGGCGAAGATCGTCTTCAAGTTTCTGCCGGAGTCGGCCACGCGCGTGGCCGCGGTTCAGGCGGGCGATGTTGACATCGCCCCGCGCCTGACCTCCGATGACGCGAAGAGTTTGCTCGGGGTGGAGGGCGTGACCATCATCCGGTATCCGGTCAACCGCTCGTATTACGTCTCGTTCAACAATATCACCACCGGCAAGGATACGCAGCTCGCAGACCCGCGCGTGAGGCAGGCCATGGCCTACGCCGTTGACGTGGACGCGATCATCAAGTCGCTGTTCGACGGCTATGCCACGCGCTCCGTAGGCTTTGTCGGGCCGACCGATCTTGGCTTCGACCACGCCCCGCCGATCAAGTACGATCCGGACAAGGCGAAGGCGCTCTTGAAAGATGCCGGCTTCCCCAACGGCTTCACGATGAATATGTCGTGTCCCGACGGCGCTTACCCGCATATCAACGAGGTGTGCGAAGCCGTGCGAAATTACCTGGACAAGGTCGGGATCAAGGGCGACCTCAACATCATGGAGTCCAACGCCTACTGGGATCTGGAGGCGAAGAAGCAACTGCCGCCTTTGTTCGTTGACGCGTGGTCGGTCACTCTGCCTGAGGCGTACCAGCGGGTGGAGGGGGCTTTGGTGAAAGACGAGACCTACGCCGCCTGGTATGACCCGAAGATGGATGAGTTGATCAAGAAGATTGCCACGACGGTGGACGTAGACCAGCGCGCCGCGTTGTACGGCGATCTCCAGAAACTCATGCGCGACGATCCGCCCTTCATCTACCTGTACTACCCCGAGGCCTTTGAAGGCATTATCTGTTCGACGTGAGCGTTAGCGACAATCAGTAACCGTATCTGCCTGAGTCGGGAGGGCGCTCGTCTGCGCCCTCCCGGCGTAAAGCGTGATTGGGAAACTCGGCGAAGGCGGCTCCCACGCCGCCGGTTCATAGGCGTCGCGCGAGTGGCCCGCTCGACTTGCGACATCCAGGAATCTTTTCATGGCCTCCACTCGCAAAGTCATCATCACTTGCGCCATCACCGGCTCGTCGCATACGCCGACGATGTCGCCGTACCTGCCGGCCACGCCGGACGAAATTGTTCGACAGGCGGTGGACGCCGCCGAAGCCGGCGCGGCCGTCGTCCATCTTCACGCCCGCAACGCCAAAGACGGCAGTCCCACCGCCGAGGTGGAGGTCTTTCGCGACATCGTGTCGCGCATCAAGGCGCGGAGCGCCGTCGTCATCAGCCTGACGACCGGCGGCGCGACCGGTCAGACCATCGAGCAAAGGCTCAACGTCGTGCGGCAACTGAAGCCGGAACTTTGCACGTGTAACATGGGAACGATCAACTATGGCCTGTTCCCGATGATCCCGAAATACGCCGGCAAGTGGCGCTTCGATTGGGAAGAGCCGTACATCGAGAGCACGCGGCACGAACCGTTCGTGAGCAACTTCTCGGACATCGAGCACATGCTCCGCACGCTGACGGCCGAAACCGGCACGCGCTTCGAGTTCGAAGCCTATGACGTGGGTCACCTGTACACACTGGCTTATTATCTGGATCAGGGCCTCGTCAAGCCGCCGGTGTTTCTGCAATTCGTGATGGGAACGATGGGCGGCATCGGGGCTGACGTGATTGACAATGTGGTGTTCCTGAAACGCGCCGCCGATCGTCTGCTGGGCGATGGCGTGCAGTGGTCGGTGCTGGGCAGTGGCCGTTTTCAGTTCAGCCTCGTGACCGCTGGCGCGATCATGGGCAGTCACGTCCGGGTGGGCCTGGAGGACAGCCTGTATTTGGGCAAGGGCGAACTGGCGCAGTCAAATGCCGAACAGGTGCGGAAGATACGCGGCATCCTCGAAAGCCTCTCGCTGGAGATCGCCACTCCCGCCGAAGCCCGCGCGACGCTGGCGCTCAAAGGTAGTGATCAGGTTGCTTTCTGATTCGTGGTTGCTTCATCACGAATGGCACGAATGGGCGAATGACACGAATTCAAATTCCGATTCGCGCTATTCGTCCATGCGTGAAATTCGTGATTTCGGACGATTGAGTTGAAGCCACTTCCAGTGAGGAGCCGAGGGCGTGACCAGACTTGAACCGACTCAAGTTCAGCGCGTGGCTGTCGTCGGAACCGGCGTCATCGGCGGCGGGTGGGCCGCGCACTTCCTGCGGCGCGGACTCGAGGTCGTGGCCCACGATCCGGCTCCGGGCGCTGAGGCCCGCCTGCGTCAACTGGTCGCCGACGCCTGGCCCGTGCTGGAAAAACTGGGGCTGGACTCGCGCGCCGATCCGGCCCGGCTGTCCTTCGCGCCGGATTTGCGATCGGCGGTGGCCGAAGTTGATTTCGTTCAAGAGAACGCGCCGGAGAACGCGGCGGTGAAGATCGACGTGTTGGCGCAGATCGATGCCGCCGCGCCGCCGTCCAGCGTGATCGCATCCAGCACCTCCGGCTTCGCAATGACGATGATGGCCGCGCGTTGCCAGCGCCCGGAACGGTGCGTCGTCGCGCATCCGTTCAATCCGCCGTATCTAATTCCGCTCGTCGAAGTCGTCGGCGGCGAAAAGACCGACCCGGCTGTCATTGATTGGGCGGTAGACTTCTACACGGCGGTTGGGAAATACGCGCTCAAGATGGAGCGGGAACTGCCCGGCTTCCTCGCCAATCGGCTTCAAGAGGCGGTGTGGCGCGAGGCGCTCCACCTGGTCGCCGAGGGGCTGGTCAGCGTGGAGGAGATTGACGCGGCCATGATCTACGGCCCCGGCCTCCGCTGGGCATTCATGGGGCCGTGCCTCACCTTTCACCTTGCCGGTGGGGAAGGGGGCATGGCGCACATGCTCGATCACTTCGGCCCGGCGCTCAAGGAGCCGTGGACTTGGCTCGAAGCGCCAGATCTCACCCCGGAACTGCGTGACCGGATGGTTGCAGGGACTGGCAAATTGGCGGCGGGCCGCTCGATTCGGGAATTGGAAAGACAACGCGACGAGTGCCTGATCGCTCTTTTGCGGACGCTGGAGAATTGCCAGGCTCGCTCGCCGCGCTAAGTCGTAGGGAAAGGCAACGCCCGTGCAACGCTACTTGATTTCGAGTCTCGTCCAGGCTGTCCTGGTGCTCGTCGGCGTTCTCGTCCTGACCTTTTTCATGGTGCGCCTCACCGGCGATCCAGCCAGAGTCATGCTGGCGCGCGAGGCCAGCCCCAAGCAGGTCGAAGAGTTCCGGCACAAGATGGGATTCGACCGCCCGCTCCTCGTTCAGTTCATTGATTACTTTGGTCACGTCCTGGTCGGCGATTTTGGCAAGTCGCTCAACTACCGCCTCCCCGCCGTGCCGCTGATCCTCGAACGCCTGCCCGCGACGGTGCAATTGGCCTCCGTGGCGATTGTGATGGCAGTGGTCGTCGCCGTGCCGCTGGGATTGATCGGCGGCTCCCGGCCCGGCAGTCCGATCGACATCATTAGCCGGGGCGTGGGGTTGTTCGGTCAGGCCGTGCCCGCGTTCTGGCTCGCGCTGATTATGATCATCGTCTTCGCGGTGAGATTGCACTGGCTCCCGACCTCCGGCCGCGACACGCCGCAGTCGGTTCTCATGCCGGCCTTCGTGTTGTGCCTGCCGACGATGGGCCGGCTGGTGCGGCTCACGCGCTCCTCGATACTGGAGATCATGGGCGACGACTACATTCGCACGGCCCGCAGTAAAGGACTGCCGCCCAGAGTGATCTACTTCCGGCACGCGCTCAAGAACGCGGCGATCGGACTCGTGAGTGTCATCGGCGTGCAGTTCGGCTACATGCTCGGCGGGTCGGTGATCATCGAGAGCGTCTTCGCCTGGCCCGGCCTCGGCCGCATGGCGATCGAAGCCATCTCCATCCGCGATTTTCCGCTGGTGCAGGCCATTGCCATTTTCTCCAGCCTCGTCGTCGTCGGACTCAATCTGCTGACCGACATCGGCTACGCGTTGGTAGACCCGAGGATCCGCTATGAGTGAGCAAGTCCTTGCCCCTCGCCCCGGTCGAGTCGGTCAACTCGTTGCGCGGGAGACGCAAGCCGACAGCCTGGGCGGGCGTCTCAACTACATCGCCCGCCTGCTGGCGCGCGACTGGGCCGGATTGTTCGGGTTGACTCTGTTCCTGCTGGTCGTGCTCGCGGCGGTCTTCGCTCCGCAGATCTCGCCGCACGATCCGCTCGATCAGAATCTGAGCGTGAGCAAGACGCCGCCGGCGTGGACCGATAAAGGCGACTGGACTTACCCGCTGGGCACCGACAACCTTGGCCGCGACCTGCTCAGCCGCATCCTCTACGGCAGTCGCGTGTCGCTGACCGTCGGCTTTTTCGGCGTCATCATCGCCGGAGGCCTCGGACTCGTGATCGGCTTGATCGCCGGCTATGCGGGTGGCCGCACCGACGCGGTCATCATGTCGGTGGTCAACATCCTGCTCGCCTTTCCATACCTTTTGTTGGTCGTATTCATCGCAGCGGTGCTTGGCCGGAGTCTGCTGAACGTGATCCTCATCCTCGGCGTCACCGACGCCCCCATCTTCGTGCGTATCGCGCGCGGCGAAGTCCTGCGCATTCGACAGTCGGGCTACGTCGAGTCGGCCATCTGCGTTGGGGCCAGGCCGGCGCGCATCCTCTTCGATCACATCCTGCCCAATTTGATCGGCCCGATGATGACCGTCGCCACTTTCGAGATGTCGGCGATGATCTTTTACGAAGCCGGCCTCGGCTTCCTCGGCCTGAGCGTGCCGCCCAGCGTGCCCAGTTGGGGCAACATGCTCGAAGCCGGGCGCAAGTACCTGACGACCTCGCCCTGGATCGCCACGTTCCCCGGCGTGGCGATTATGCTGACCTCGCTTGGGATGAATCTGCTCGGTGACTGGCTGAGAGACGTGCTCGATCCGCGCCTCCGGCGGGCCAGGAAATAGAGAGTAGGACGGCATGCCGCCAATCCTGGAGGTCAAGAATCTCGTCACCCGGTTCTACACGCAGGATGGAGTCGTCCACGCCGTCAACGGCGTCTCGTTCGAACTTGAGGAAGGCGAGACGCTGGCGATCGTCGGGGAGAGCGGCTGCGGCAAAAGCGTGACGATGATGTCGCTTCTGCGCCTCATCCCGAACCCGCCGGCCAGGATCGAAGCCGGCCAGGCGATCTTCGACGACGGCTTCGGGGCGCGCGACCTGCTCGGCCTGCCCGAGCCTGACCTGCGCCAGGTGCGCGGCGGGCGCATCGGCTTCGTCTTTCAAGACCCGCTGACTTCGCTCAATCCGGTCCTCACAATCGGCGAGCAGATCGCCGAGTCGCTGATCGAGCACCTGAGAATGCCCGAAGGGCCGGCGCGCGAACGCGCCACCGAGTTGCTGGAGCACGTGGGCCTCCCCGCCGCGAGGGAGCGATACACCAATTACCCGCACCAGTTTTCCGGCGGCATGCGCCAGCGCGTGATGATTGCGATGGCCATCGCCTGCGTGCCGAAGATTCTGATCGCCGACGAGCCGACCACCGCGCTCGACGTCACCATTCAAGCCCAGATCGTGGACTTGGTGACGCGCCTGCGGGGCGAACTGGGCATGGCCGTGATCTGGATCACCCACGACCTCGGGGTGGTGGCCGGCATCGCCGACCGCGTGCAGGTGATGTACGGCGGGATGGTGGCCGAGCGGGCGCGGGTGGACGATCTGTACGATTGCCCGCAACATCCGTATACTATTGGCTTGCTGGGCGCTCTGCCCCGGTTGGACGATACCACCAACAAGCGGCTGGTGAATATCAAAGGCAGTCCGCCGGACTTGCTGACCGCGCCCGCTCATTGCCCGTTCGCCGCGCGTTGCCCGTATGCCTTCGAGCGCTGCTGGCGGGAAGTCCCGGCCTTGAGGCCGGCCGGAGTCGGGCATCACGTCGCCTGCTTCTTCGACGTCGAGAATGGGAGGCCGCGTGACGATGGCTGAGCGCGAAGTTCTGATTCGAGTCGAGAGGCTCAAGAAGCACTTTCCCATCATGCGCGGCGTGATCGTCAGCCGGCAGGTGGGGGCGATCAAGGCTGTAGACGGAGTGTCGTTCGATATCCATCGCGGCGAAACGCTGGGGCTGGTGGGCGAGAGCGGGTGCGGCAAGTCCACCACCGGTCGCGCGATCCTGCAACTGCACAAGCCGACCTCGGGCAAAGTCTTCTTCGAGGACACCGAGTTGACGGCGCTGGAGGCCGAGCCTCTGCGCCGGATGCGCCCGAAGATGCAGATGATCTTTCAGGACTCGTACGCCGCGCTCAACCCGCGCCACTCGGTCGGCAAGATCGTCGGCGAGCCGCTCGT
>JACQED010000187.1 GCA_016200785.1 Chloroflexota bacterium | reverse complement strand
TTCCCGCCTCAACACCTTGCCGATAAACGATCGCGGAAAGTCATCCACGAAAATAATCAAGCGCGGCACGAGTTCCGGCGGCAGGCGGCGTTTGCAATAGGCGATCAGCGCGCCAGCCGAGGGGCGATCCTTCTGGGCGATGACGAAGGCGATGGGTTGATTGGCAATCGCGATAACCGCCGCCTCGCGCACCTGCGGCACTTCAAATAAGATTTCCTCCACATCGCGTGGGAAGGCCGGATGGCCGGCCGGATATTCGCGTTCGGGGAACCACATGTCGGCCTTACGCGCGATGATTTGGAAATAGCCTTCATCGTCCATTCGCGCCACATCGCCGGTCCAGAGCCAGCCGTCGCGCGTCAACGTGCGGTCGGTCGCGTCGCCATCGCCCCAGTAGCCCATCATCACCTGCGGGCCGCGCACGGCGAGTTCGCCGATCTGTCCCGGCGGCGCATCCCTCCCTGTTGCGAGGTCCACTATCTTTGCTTCAGTGCTGGGCAGAGGAATGCCGATCGTCCCGATTTTGCGCAGGCCGAGCAGAGGATTCGCGTGAGTGACAGGCGAGGCCTCGGTCAGGCCGTAGCCTTCCACCAGTCGGCCACGCGTGAGTTTCTCGAACGCCTCCTGCACTTCCACCGGCAGAGGCGCGGCCCCGGAGATGCAGGCCTTGATCGAGTCGATCCCAAATCGCCGCACACCCGGATAGTTGTTGATGGCGACGTACATCGAGGGGACGCCGGGGAACAGCGTGGGGCGGTAACGCCGCGCGGCGCGGAGCACCCGATCGGTGTCGAACGCCGGCAGGATGAGCATCGCCGCGCCCAGCGCGATTGGCACGTTCATCGCCGCCGTCATCCCGTAGGCGTGAGAGAAGGGCAACACCGAGAGAATCACCTCGCGGCCCTCGCGCAGTTCGGGAATCCAGTGGCGCGTTTGCAGCGTGTTCGCGACGAGATTGCGATGCGAGAGCATCACACCTTTGGGCGCGGCCGTCGTGCCGCCGGTGTATTGAATGACGGCGAGGTCTTCCGGCTCAACGTTCACCTCGGGTGAGCGCGGCGAGTGGGAGGGAAGGAATTTCGTCCACAAGTGCATTCCGGGTTCGAGCGCGAATGGCAGGCGGTGACCTTCTTTCGCCTCGCGGGTGAGAGTGAAGATCAATTGCTCAAGCCACGGCAAGTAATCTTTGAGGCTGGTGAAGACGATGTGCTTGAGTTCTGTCTGTTCCCTCGCCTGTCGGGCCATGCCGGCGAATTTTGTGAGCGTGACAAGCACTTCGGCTTGTGAGTGGCGGATTTGTCTGACGAGCTCTGCGGAGTCAGAGAGCGGCGTCGTGAGGACGACCACGCCTCCGGCCTTGAAAACGCCGTAGTAGGCAATGACCGTCTGCGGCAAGTTCGGCAGGAGCAAAAGGACTCGACTGCCCTTTGCAACGCCCAGCGCCCGAAGCGCATTCGCGAAGCGGCTGGACTCGTGATTCAATCGCCGGTAGGAGAGCCAGCCGCCTTCGAAGATGATCGCCGGGCGCAACGGAAAGCGGCGAGCGGTCGAGCGCAGGAGGCGATGAAGGGAAACGCGCGGGACGCCCACGGTGTGCGGCACCTGCTTATCGTAGTGGACGAGCCAGGGCCGTTCTTTGAACAACGATCGCCGCGCGGCGTCGCTTCCGTCCTGAGAGGCGGCGATCTCCGCGCGCCACGAACGCGCGCCCTCGAGGAAACGCTCGACGGCGCGGTTGACCGCCTCGCGCCGTTCGAGCATGACCATGTGCCCCGACGCGCCCACGTCCACATCTTCCGCGCCGGGGATGGCGCGCGGGACTTCCTCGAAGTGCGCGCGGGAGAAAACACGATCACGGTGGCCCCGTATCACGAGCGTCGGCACTTGCAGGTTGCGAAACAGGCTCCAACCGTTCCACTGAGAAATCGCGTTGGCGTGCAGAGGCTTGAGCACGCTAGCCGGCGCTGACAGCCATTGACGCGTAAGAGGTTCGGCCAGCCGCAGAACGGTCAGCGGCAACGATAGCGCCAGGCGAAAATTCCACGCGAGCCGATAATCGCCGGTAGTGGCGACCAGGATCAGTTTTTCCACGCGTTCGGGATGCGTCGCCGCAAACTCGGCGACGATTGCCCCCCCGAACGAGTGGCCGACCAGAACGACTTTGCCCGTAACGCCGAGCACATCGAGCGAGGCCGAGAGATCGGATTGGATCTCGGCCATCGTGTAAGCCGAGTCCGGCTTGTCGGCGAGGCCGTGCCCGCGCCAATCGAGCGCGATGGTGCGATTGTCGTCCGAGAATTTCTGGAGTTGATGAATCCACTGGGCCGCGTTGCCGCCGTAGCCGTGAACGAACACAATCGTTCGCCGAGGCCGGTCAGGCGAGATGTCAATCGCCGACAGGCGCACCGTCGGGTTAGATGAGACGCGGACTTCGTGCCGATACAACTCGATGTCAACTTGCATTCGATTGTCCTACTGCACCATCAGACTCGCGATCATCCTCACCCACGCATCGGCGTGCAGGCCGAAGTTTTCGCGCCGGGCGATGTAGGCGACGACGAAGACGCGCCGCTCGTTGAGCGGAATCGCGCGGACGCAGCCGACGCGCCGCGAGTTGTCTTCGCGCACCATCGTCAGGTCGGCCACGATGCCTTTCGGCGTTCCGGGCACGAGCCGAGTGACCTCGACCGTCGCGCCTTCGTCAATCGTCGAAACAATGTCGTGCGTGAATTTGCGCCAGGCCGCATCGTCCGACAAGGCCTCCGGGTATCCCCAGCCAGCAGCCAGCAGTGAATCGTCTGCGCTCTGGAAAAGCGCAAAGTTCCCGTCCCGCGTGTAACTGGGAATCCATTGTGACGGCGCAAGCGTCTTCCAACCCGCGCCGCCGCGCGCGGTGGTCTGGGCCTCGTCAAGCGGCGTCAGGCCGTTCAATATGCTCGCGCATTCGCCGGCGACAAACACTTGACTGGTGGGCGCGGCGTCCACCCAGCGCGGGCCATCCACCGCGTCGAGGCTTCGCAGGACCCGGTCGAACGAGGGCGAATAGACGTCCCACTGGGCATCGGTCGTCACAAACGCGACCAGCGCGACGCGATCCTGACGGGGATATAGATAGGCCGTTGCGCGATAGGCCAGACCGCCCACGCTGAACGTCGCGCTCGCCTCGGAATGATCCACCGTCAGCCGCTCGATGCGCAACAACAAGGCCGAGGCACTCGGATACTCGACGTTGAAGAACGCCGACAACAAGGGCTCGTGCGCGTCAGGTCCGAAGGTATCGCCGGGAGCGAGGAGGCCGAGGAAGATCGCGGCATCGCCAGCCGGCGCTCTAGCTTTGTACAAGCCGGGGTCGAGCGCCGTGACTTCCCAGTCGGGCAGATTCACGGTGAACGCTCCGCTCGGATGTTTCCACCCGCTCGGCTGAGAGGCGGAAGGGGTCGGCGCAGAAAACGTGACGGCGGGCGGGTGTGGCGTGGCCGAAGGCGTCAGAGACGCGCCGATGCCCGGCCGGCAGGCAGTGCCGAGGGCGCAAGTTACGATTAGCGCAGCAAGCCACCGACGACGGTGCAACATTCGATTTCTGATTGTTGATTTCTGATTTGTGATCGGTGGTCAATCTGCGATCAGAAATCGGCAATCCCCCTCACCTTCGCCCACAGTGGCGGGCCGAGGATGAGCAGGCCGATGAGCGCGGCGGCCAGGGCGGCAATGAGCACGGCGGCGGCGCCAACATCCTTGCCCACTTTGGCCAATGGGTGGATATCGGGACTGGCGAGATCGACGACGGCTTCGAGCGCCGTGTTGATGAATTCGCCCATCCAGACGATCGCCATTGCCAGAATGATGATCGCCCAGTCGCGCCGATCCAGCCCAACCCAGAGACCGACGATGAATACGGCGGTGGAAATAGCCGCGTGAATCTTCGCGTTGCTTTGCGTGCCGAGAACGTGCCACCATCCGGCAAAGGCGTGGCGAAAAGAGTTGAGGCGATTGGCGGAGCGATTCATGGCGACTTCAATCCGGCCAGTATTTCCTCCTGCGCCGCCCACATTTTTTCTTTCTCCTCCTCTTCGGCGTGATCGTGGCCGAGGAGATGCAGAACGCCATGAATGGTGAGCATTTGGAGTTCGGCCTCGACGCTTTGCCCGGCGGCCTCGGCCTGAGCCTGCGCGCGCGGGAACGAGATGGCGATGTCGCCGAGGTACGGTTTGGTCTTGAAGCCGCCTTCGGCGGCGACGAGATTCGGCGCATCCGACGGGAACGAAAGCACGTCGGTCGGCGCGTCGATCTCAAGGAATCTCTTATTCAGGGCGTGGAGATACTCGTCGCCAGTGACGGCAATCGTCAGCTCGTTTGGCCTGAGCGCTGATTGATGTTGGAGCGTCGCGCGCGCCGCCGCGCGAACCAGGTTGGGCTTGACCTCGCCGGCGTACTCTTCGTCGATCTGAACGTGAATGCTGTAAACCGCCATATCACGATCCGGCCTGCGCCGGCTTCTCCTCCTCCGGGTACTGCAAGCGCCCGTGGAACATGCCTTTCAACGTAGCGACGAACGACTCGCGCACGATTTGCAGATCGCGCAGAGTCAGCGGGCACTCGTCGAGTTGGCCTTGCGCCACGCGATCGTCGATCACTTTCTTGGCGATTCGATCGATATCCTCGACCGTGCGGGGGTGGTCGGAGCGAGCCTTGGCTTCACAGCCGTCGGCCAGCATCAACAACGCCGTCTCGACACTCTGCGGCCTGGGGCCCGGATATCTGAAGGCGGCCTCGTCCACCTTGCTCGCATCGCCGCCGGCCTCTTTGAGCGCGCGTTGATATTGATAGCTCGCCCGAAGAGTGCCGTGATGTTCGGTGACGAAGGCGGCGAGGCGCTTGGGCAGGCGATGTCGGCGGGCCATCGTCGTCCCGTCGGCGACGTGCTGGATGATCATCTTCACGCTGGTTTGCGGATCGAGGCGGTCGTGGATGTTCTCGCCCTCGACCTGGTTTTCGACAAAATACTGCGGGTTCAACGCTTTGCCGGCGTCGTGATACAGCGCGCCAACGCGCGTGAGCATCGGGTTCGCGCCGAGACGTTCGGCGGCCTGTTCCGCGAGGTTCGCTACTTGCAGGCTGTGCTGGTACGTGCCCGGCGCTTGCCGCAGGATGAATTGAAGCAGTGGATGGTTGGGTCTCGCCAATTCGATCAATTGCAGGCCGGTGGTAATGTCGAATAGATTACCGAGAACGACAAAACCGGCGAGCGTAACGCTGGCTGAGGCGATGCCGTTCGCGAGGCCGGCAATCAGCAGGGTCACAAGCCCGACCGGGTCGGTGGTGGGATCAGGCAAACGGAAGATCAGAATCACGCCGGCAGAGCTCACCCCGGCCAACAGTCCAGCCCACAGGAACGAGTAGATTCTTTCAGCGCGCCCAAGCGAGAGCGCGGCGACCGTCGCCCCGACGAACGAGTAGGCGACGATGTCGAGCCGCCCGGCGCTCATCAGGCCGATCCACGCCGCCAGAACCGCGCAGGCGCCGATGGCCAGGTGCGGGCCGAGCGTCACGGTCATCAGCATCGCAAGTCCCGCCGCCGGAAAAAGAAAAGGCAAGACCACGTGGTCGGGCACCATCAGCTTCGCGCCGAAGAGGAAGATCAGGAAGAGCATCGCCAGCACCAGGACGTGACGCGGGCTGGCCGCGTAGGCCGGGTGATAGCGATAGAGGTAAAGGCCCAGCACTCCGGTTCCGATCGCGACGGCCAGGCCGCGGCTGGCGAAATCCTGCCACGCGATCTGCGGTTTGCGCAAGCCCAGCGCTTCGAGCGCTTCAAGGTCCGCCGCCGTGACCACCCTGCCCCGGCTGACGACGACCTGACCCTCGACAAACGATTGCGACACGGGTGCGACCGCGTCGCGCGCGGCTGTCCGCGCCGCCTGAGTCGCGGCTTCGTTGAAAAACGAGTTGGGGGCGAGGTACGATTGGGCGATGGCCGTTACGACGGCGGCTTGATCTTCGCTGAGTTGCACGCTGACGAGCGCGGGGACGCTGCGCCGCGCATCGTCGAACCGGTCGGCCCGCACTTGCCGGCTCATTACCTGTTCGACGACGGCGACGACTGCCGATTGCACCGCCGGCCACTGCGCGTCGCTGAACCCGACTAACGTGGCCGCCAGTTGGCGAGGCATGGTGAGATCGGTCACGGCGGCGACATCGGCCACGTGCTGTTCGGTCGTGGCGAAGGAATCGGCGCGCACCGAAGTCAGGTAATTCAGCACCTGCTGAATGCGCGCTACCTGAGCTCGGGCCACGCGTGTATCGGGAGGGTCGTAGATTTCGGAAACGGCGGCGATAGCCGACTCGCGCGCCTGCTCGGTGAGCACCTGGCTGACATAGGTGATGGAGATCGGCGCGAGGATATCTTGCGGGACGGCCTGGCCGACGGTCAGCGCAACGGGCGGCGAGGCGGGCAGGATCGGCCCGAGCATGATCGCCGCCGCGCCGCCGGCAAAGCCCACGCCGATGGCGCCCATCGTGATGCGCCGCACCCAATGGCTAAATGTGGCGCGCGAGCTGGCCGAGGAGTTGATTGCCACTTTCTTATTCTTCACGGATGGGAAGGAACACGGATAGTCCCGTCGCCTGCCGGAGAATCATCCGTGTTCGCTTCTATCCGTGAGTCAGCCCTCCGCGCTCTGCTCCGCTCGCGAGGTGCGCCCGATCACTGCGACAGTAGTTCGCGCACGACTTCGCCGACGAGTTTGCCGTCGGCCATGCCCTTGAGTTCGGGCATGAGGCGCTTCATCACGTTGCCCTGCGCGGCGGGGCCGCTCGCGCCGAGTTCAACGATGATCGCGCCGGCCCTGGCTGCGATCTCTTCGCGTGAGAGTTGCTGGGGCAGGTAGACTTCGATGATCGCCAGTTCGACCTTTTGCGCCAAGATGAGGTCGGCGCGGCCGGCCTTCTCCGCATCAGCTGTCGCCTCGCGGCGGGCCTTGGCTTCACGGCGCAGCGCGGCCTCGTAGTCGGCGTCGGTCAGCGCGCTCTTGACCTCGATTTCTGCCATCGCGCCGGAGTCGAGGCCCGCGTCGTCGGACGGCTTGAGGCCGAGGGCTTTGCGCTTCTCTTTGACGAGCGCCTCGCGCTTTTCGAGCTGCGCCTGTCGGGCCGCCGCCATCACGGCGCGGATGGTCGTCTTCCGGGTTTCCTCCCCGGCTTTCATCGCCTCTCTGAGGTCGGAGTCGAGTTTGGCTTTGAGTGACATGGGCAAGATTATAGCACTATCCCGGCGGCCATTTCATCCTGCGCCCGCCGAGCAGATGAAAGTGCAAGTGAAAGACGCTCTGCCCGGCGTCTCGGCCCTGGTTGGCGACGAGGCGATAACCCGAGTCGGCGATGCCCTCTTTGCGCGCGATCTCTCTGGCGGCGAGTAGGATCGCGGTCAGCGCGTTCGCGTCGCCTTCGGCGAATTCATTCATCCCCGCGACGTGATGGTTGGGGACGAGCAGGATATGCGTAGGGGCCTGAGGGTTTATGTCGCGGAAGGCGGTGACGAGATCGTCTTTGTAGACGATGGTGGCCAGGACTTGACCGGCGACGATGCGGCAAAAGGGACAATCGGGAGATTGGGTCATAATTCAGTGATGAGTACAGGAGAGACCGTATTCCACAGCATTTCCCGCGACGTAAGACTCACGCGCAGATAGTTGTCGGTGTAGCCGTGCCAGTCAAAGCCTTCTGGCCCGACGGTGTTGGTCGCCTCCCACAGCACCGGCAATGTGCGACGGAGAAAACGGGCGCGATAAGCGCGAGCCGAGGCCGCGCTAAGTTCGCGGAGCCGTTGAGAGCGATCTTTCTTTACAGCCTCCAGAACTTGCCCGCGCATCGAGGCGGCGGGCGTGCCATCGCGCCGCGAGTATTTGAAAACGTGAATGTCCGAGAAATTCATCTCTCGCACGAAACTCAGCGTTTCGTCGAATTCGCGCTCGGTCTCGCCGGGGAAACCGGCGATTACGTCGGTCGAGATGGCCACTTCGGGGATGCGTTCGCGCGCGGTGGCGACGAGGGCGGCGAACTTTCCGGGCGTCGTGCGACGGGCCATGCGGCGCAGTGTGGCGGCGCAACCACTCTGCAGAGGCAGATGCAAATGACGGCACAGCCGGCCATCGGATTGCGGCCAAAGGTCGAAGAAATCAGGCGACAAGTCCCACGGCTCAAGCGAAGACAGTCGCAGACGTTCGACAGAGGTCTCGCAAAGAATCGCCTTGACCAGGGCGACAAGCCCGCGCCGGTCGCCGAGGTCGTGTCCGTACGCTCCGAGGTGAACGCCGGTGAGGACGATCTCTTTCACGCCCGTCGCGTGAGCCAAGTTGATCTCGGCGATGATTTCACGGATCGGCCGCGAACGCGCCGGCCCGCGCGCGATCCGCGTGACGCAGAAGGCGCAATGGTTGTCGCAACCGTCCTGCGCCTTGACGAAGAGACGGGTGCGGAGGCGAGCAGAAGGAACTTGGAAGCGGGCGAGCGGTTCGAGGTCGTAGGCGGCCTGAGACGAGAGAGAACTAAGGGAAATCGAGGAACTCAAGGAACGGCCCAGAATTTCGAGGAGTGAGTCTTTACGAGAGTTCTCGACGATCCGCCACACGCCCGGCGCCGAGGCGGCCTCGCCGGGGGCGAGCGTCGTCCAACACCCGGTCGGAACGATCCGGGCATTGACGTTCGCGGCGTGGAGGGCATGGAGGCGCTGACGCGAGTCGCGCGCGGCTTCGTGGGTGACGGCGCAGGTGTTGAGGACGATGAGGTCGGCCTCGACGGGCGTCGGGGAAAGGCGATGACCTGCGCGTTGAAACCGCGCGGCCATCGCTTCGATTTCGGCCTGGTTCAGGCGGCAGCCGAGATAGTCGAGGTAGACATTCATCTATGGTTGCGTCACCTTGAGATTGTCAAACGTAATCTGCACACCGCCTTCGGTGTACGATCCGGCCATCAGGCCAACGTCGCCCTCGGTGAGGCTGCTGTCGGTGACTTGCGCGGTCATCTGGCCGTTGACGGTCAACGTCAACTTGTTTCCGACGCACGCCGCCCGCAGGTGATTGGTGACATTGCCTTGTTGGACGGCGTCTGAGGCCTGCATCGAGTCGGCGCTGAGGAAACTCGCCTCGCCTTTGATCACTTTGCCGATGGCCTGATAGCCGTCGGCGCTGATGAGGAAAAAGTAATAATTCTTGCTGTCGCGCGCGCGGCACTGCACGCCGAAGTCGTTGTCCATCGGTCCAGCCACGGTCGTTGCGTCAACTTCGATGACAACATCGGCGAACGAGCGACCGGGGTTGGCCCACACCTTCATGTCCGGCTCGGCGACGGCGATCTGGTAAGCGCCGTCGGAATAGTTCGCCGCGTCGTCGCGATTCCAGCCGCTTTTCGGATTACTGAAATCGTCCGTGAAGAGCGGCGCACCGGATGGGATAACCGTGGGCCGGGCGCAAGCCGTCAGCGTAAAGCCAAGAAGCAGGAGAACGAAGACCGTGCGCATTTCTCCGTGTTCCTTCCGTTCCCTGAATTCCCTTTGATTGTATCACTGCGATTTCAACAGCGCGAGGGCTTTGAGGGCGAGGTTGCCGTAGCGCCCTTCGGGATCGAGTTCGAGCGCGCGCCGATACTCCGACTCGCCCGCAGTCATATCGTTCTGAGCCGCCCTAAGCACACCGAGATGATAATGCGCGCTGGCCAGATTCGGATCGAGTTCGATTGCCTTGAGCAAATGCTTCTCGCCGGAGGCGAAATCTTTGCGCAGGACGTAATCGAAGCCGAGCGCGTCGTGCGCGGCGGCGCTGTCCGGCGCGGCGTTGAGCGCATTGAGCGCCGCCGTGAAACCCGCGCCGGCCAGGTCAATTTCATTCTCGACGTAGAACTGCGCCAACAACACTTTATAGCGCGGGTCGGCGGGGGCGAGATGGATCGCCTCTTCGTACCATTGCCTCGCCTTCTCGAAATCGGCGAGGGCTTCGTGCGCCCCGGCGATCTCGGCCGCCAGCGCGGGATTGTTTGGATCCAATTCGCTTGCCCTCGTCAATTCGCTCAGCGCCTCGTTCGCCTGCCCGGTGCGCCGATAGTGAAGGCCGAGGAACGAGTGCGCGAGGGCGGAATCCGGCGCGAGCCTCACCGCCTCCTGCAAAGCCGCGCCGCCGTCTTTGCCGAGTTTGTCCTGAGCCAAACCAAGATAGGCGTAAGCGTCAGGGTAGGTCAGATTGAATCGAATCGCGCGGCTGAACGCGGCCTCGGCCAAATCGTATTGCCCGGCTTGAATGAAGACGAGGCCGACGCTCGCGCTCAGATACGCCTCGTCGTTCTGAGTCTCGGCCTGTTGGATGGCGGCGACGAGGGCCGTCGTTCGCGGGGTAAATGACGAATCAATCCTGGCGGCTTTCTCGAGCGGATCGACTGCGGCGCGCGGATCGACGACGGCGAGGAGTTGCCCGAGGCGGAATTGAATCTCCGCCTCGCCGGGCGCGGCGGCGGCGACGACGCGGAGCGCGTCCACCGCTTCGGGGAATTTGCCGGCGGCCTCGTAACCCTCGGCGAGGCGGCGGCTCAGATTCACGTCGCCGGGCAGATCGCGTGCGGCGGTCTCCCACTGCGACAGAGCGTTCGCGCGATCGCCGAGGGCGTTGTAGGCATCGCCAGCGAGGACGCGGAGTTCGGGCGTCCAACCGCCGAGGCGCGCCGTCGTCGTCAAGTCGCGCAGGGCGGCCTCGTACTGCCCGGCGGCAAGTTCGGCGCGGCCCACGTCGAAAGCGAAAGCGGCGTTCCACGGCTGGCGCGCGTAGGCATTCGCCAGCGCATCGGCGGCGCGCGCCATGTCGCCGGAGGCCTGCGCGGCGAGGCCGGCTTTGACGTCGGCGATAAGGGGCAACCAGTTGGGTTGAGGGGCGAGAAGGAGAATGGCGATGAAGGCGGCTACGGTCTTGAGCCACACGTCGCTGCGTAAGGTCGGGCGAGGAGATGATCTGCCGGGGGGCGAGTCATCGATCTCGCTCATCGGGTCTTAGAAGGTATCGGGCGCAGGACGAGGGTGGCAGTGTCCAACTCGTAGGTGGGGCGAAAACAGTGAGAATCCAGCCCGCTACGCCGACGACTCAACCGGCCCCAGATAGTCGGCGATCCGCACTTCATCGTTGATGGCGCACTTCTCTGGGTCCCAGAGGATCATCGTCCGGCTTCGGCTGATCTCGTACTTTTCCCGCTCTTCGGGGAGCGCGTTATGGAGCGTGGGGATCCACCACAGCGGCACGGACAATTTTCTTCCGTCTGTCAGTTCCACATGCATATGCTCGTCGTCAAAGCGCACTTGATGGATACGCGCCTCACGAGGAAAAGTGTAAGCCGAAATCGGATATTGAACTTTGTACCGCTTGACGCTGGACGGCGTTTCAACTCGCTCGACGCTTGTAACCATGCCATTCCTCCAGTAGGTGATCGCGGTTCTCCTTGATGACTTTGATCGCCCGGTTCAGTTCGTGGCTTTTTAGCGTCCGGCCCTCGCGGGCTACCTCAACTTCCGCTTCCAGCCACACTTTGGCGTCGTTGTGATCGTCCTGCGAACCTTTGCCAACATGCACGCTGGCACGCTCTTCGTTGAGAGCGTCGTGGCTGTGGAACCAGAAGATGAAACCGCCTTCTTCGAGGACTTTTGGGCTCATGTCTTTCGCTCTGATGAGTCAGATTGCGCCGAGCGCTTGAGAAGCCGTAGGTGATTCTATCTGTGATTCCAGGCTTGTGCAAATACCGTGTTGCCCGACTTTCAGCGGATTGCCTCCGGCGAAGCCGCGCCACGAAAACGGATGGGCTGGAGTCGCATCCGATTTTCCGTTTCCCATCCGTTGCAAGCCCCCTCACGGCGAGCGGGAGCAACGGAGCCCGATATCATCGTAGCCGCGCGACGGCACGAGCCCGCGGCGGGCCGCCGCGCGGACGACGTTCACAATTACGTCCCAAGAACCGCCCCGCAGAACGCGATATGGTTCCGAAGACGGTCCGGCCGGATTCTCCGAAGGCGAACTGGCGTAATAGATTTGACTGTACCAATCCACCACCCACTCCCACACATTTCCGGCCATATCCAGCGCGCCGTAGGGACTCGCGCCGTCGTGGTATTTGCCCACCTGGGTCGTGTCGCCGACGTA
>JACQED010000171.1 GCA_016200785.1 Chloroflexota bacterium | reverse complement strand
GCAATCCCGTCGCCTGCCCGTTTTGCGACTCGACTGAGACTGAGTTGTTCTCGCTGTTCGGGCAGTTCCTCTTGGCCTCACAATACTACTGCCGCCAGTGCCACAGCGTCTTCGACCGGGTGCGGTGGTCCGACGGTTTTCCTGACCGGACTGTAATAGGCGAAACGCAATAAGCGATACGCGATACGCGGAGTTACCGATGGAATTCAAGACCCTGCTCTACGACTTGACAGACGGCATCGCCACCGTCACTCTCAACCGCCCGGACGCGCTCAATGCGATCGACATGGAGATGCGCGCCGATCTCAGTGCGCTGGCCGAGCAGCTGTTCTTCGACGATGCGGTGCGGGTGGTCATTTTCACCGGGGCCGGCCGCGCGTTCTCGGCGGGCGGTGACATCAGTCATTTTGAGCAGGACTGGCTCACACCGAAGTTCCGTGCCCACAGCCGCCGGCTGATCAAGTTCTTCGATGATCTCGAAGCGCTTGAGAAGCCAGTCATCGCCGCCATCAACGGCCCGGCCACGGGCGGAGGATTGGAATTGGCACTGGCCTGCGATGTCCGGCTGGCCGCGGAGGAAGCCACTCTCGGTTTCCGCGAGAACTACATCGGCCTGATCCCCGGCATTGGCGGCTGTGCTCGTTTTGCGCGCCTCGTCGGAGTCGCCAAAGCCAAGGAACTCATCTTCGCCGGGACGATGATCTCGGCGCAGGAAGCAAAAGAGATCGGCCTGGTCAACCGGGTCGTGCCGGGTGAGCGGCTGATGGACGAGGCCCGCGAGTACGCGCGCCTTCTGCTCAAGCGCGCGCCGCAGGCTTTAGGATTGGCGAAGAAGATCCTCAACATCGTCGCCAACGTCGATCAGACTTCTGGCATCGTGATGGAAGGGCTGGCTCAGAGCATCTTGCTCAAGACCGAAGATCACCACGAGGGATTGCGGGCGTTTCGGGAGAAGGACAAGCCGAAGTTCGAAGGGAAATAGGGGAAACGAAGGAAATGAGGGAAACGAGCGAGGCATAGTTCCTTCAGTTTCCTGAGTTCCTTTGTTTCCTTTTTGAGGGAAGCGGTGAAGCAACTGATCTCTTTACATGTCAACGGTGAAACCCACGAAGTCTGGGTTCCGGTTCACAAGACTCTGCTCGAAGTTCTGCGCGAGGATTTGCGCCTCACCGGCACGAAGCACGGCTGTGAATTGGGCGAGTGCGGCACTTGCACCGTGCTCGTGGATGGTGAGCCGGTGCTCTCCTGCCTCGCGCTGCCGGTCGATCTTCAGAACGCGGAGATATTGACTGTCGAAGGATTGGCCGAGTCCTGGGAGGATGAAGGCGAAGGGATGAAGGCGGAAGCGGACTTTCATCCTTCCCCCTTCCGCCTTCATCCCTTGCAAGTCGCGTTCGCCGAGTTGGGCGCGGCCCAATGCGGTTATTGCACGCCGGGCATCCTCGTCACCGCCAAAGCTCTGCTCGACCAAAATCCGACTCCCTCGCGACAGGAAATCCGCGAGGCGCTGGCCGGCAATCTGTGCCGTTGCACCGGTTACACCAAAATTCTCCAGGCCGTCGAGTTGGCGGCGGAGCGCATGCGGAGATTCAATCACGAATATCACGAATGAACGAATGTCACGAATTGTCATCAGGCAAGCCCGACAGCATTCGTGAAATTCGTCTATTCGCGGCATTCGTGATGGGGAGTGTCCATTAACACAAGTGGAGATGGTTCATGCGTGACAACAACGAGCTCCACCTCATCGGCAAAGCCCTGCCCAAAGTAGACGCGATGGGCAAGGTCACCGGCGAGACGAAATACGCCGACGACCTCTTCCTGCCGCGCATGTTATACGGGCGGTTGCTCGGCTGTCATCACCCGCACGCGCATATCAAAGCCATCCACGCCGAGCGCGCCGAGGCGTTGCCCGGCGTCGTCGCCATCATCACCGGGGCCCACCTGCCGGTGAAGTACGGCATCCTGCCCGTCAGTCAGGACGAAACCGGATTGGCCGCCGACAAAGGCCGATTCGTCGGCGATCCGATCGCGGCAGTGGCGGCGCTTGACGAGGAGACGGCTGAGCGCGCGCTGGACTTGATCGAGGTCGAGTACGAAGAACTGCCGTCGTATCTGTCCATTGAGGAGGCATTGACCAAAGATGGCGAGCCGGTTCACGACTACGGCGACCGGGGCAACATCCACAAGTTGGTCTCGCTCGAATTCGGCGACTCGGAGGCCGGCTTTGCCGGGGCCGATTACGTTCGGGAGGACACTTTCTTCTACCAGGGCAGCACACACTTGCCGATGGAACAACATTCGGCGGTGGCTCAGTACACCTCCGACGGAAAGCTCACGCTCTGGTCTTCGACCCAGACGCCGCACTACGTTCATCGAACGCTGTCGAAGGCGTTGGACCTGCCCATGAGCCGCGTTCGCGTGATCGCCGCGCCGGTCGGCGGCGGGTTCGGCGGCAAGACTGATCCCTTCCCCCACGAGATCGCCGCCGCCAAACTCGCGATGGTCACCGGCCGCCCGGTGAAGATCACCCTCACCCGCGAGGAGGTCTTTTACGCGCACCGGGGCCGTCACCCGGTTCTGATGTGGGCCCGGACGGGCGCGCGCAAAGACGGATCGATCACCGCCATGCACTTCAAGACTTTCCTGGACGGCGGCGCCTACGGTTCTTACGGCGTCGCCAGCACATACTACACCGGCGCACTGCAAACCGCGACTTACAAGATTCCGGCGTACAAGTTCGAGGGCATGCGGCTGTTCACGAACAAGCCGCCGTGCGGCCCCAAGCGCGGTCACGGCACGCCCCAGCCGCGATTCGCGATGGAAGTTCAACTCGACAAGATCGCCGAGGCGCTCAACATCAGCCCGGTGGACATCCGCCGAAATTTTCTGGTGGACGAGAATTCGCACACCGTCAATCATCTGCGGATCACCAGTTGCGGCCTCGGCGAATGTCTGGACAAAGTGGTGGCGGCTTCGGCCTTCCACGAGAAACATCGCCACTTGCCGTTCGGCAAAGGCGTCGGACTTGCGTGCAGTAGTTATCTCACCGGCGCCGGCCTGGCGATCTACTGGAACAAAATGCCGCATACTTCGGTGCAAATCAAACTCGACCGGGGCGGCGGCGTGGCGGTGTTGTGCGGCGAGATTGACATCGGGCAGGGTTCAGACTCGGTGCT
>JACQED010000170.1 GCA_016200785.1 Chloroflexota bacterium | reverse complement strand
AGTAGAAAGCAGGCTTCTGCGCCGCTTCT
Organism: Chloroflexota bacterium; assembly: GCA_016200785.1. Lineage (GTDB taxonomy): Bacteria > Chloroflexota > Anaerolineae > Anaerolineales > JACQED01 > JACQED01. The sequence continues at coordinate 5,310 of JACQED010000170.1, read as the reverse complement.
CAAGACGATCGCGACGGGTGGCTGACCCGGCTGTTGATCCATCCCACGAAGCCGTCAACCGAGCGGGTCTGCATCAGCAGGCGACCGGGGCCGGTGAGGTCGACCACCAGGCCTTCGCCGCTGAACAGGGTGGCCTTGAGGCCGCCAACCTTGCGCACCTTGAAGCCGACGCCGTCGCTGAACGCCACGAGGTGCCCCGTGTCAACGGTGTACACTTCGCCCTGCGCCAGATTCTTCTCATGAATCGCGCCATAGGACGAGATCAACAGCTTGCCTGTCCCGGTGGCCCTCAGCATGATCAGGCCTTCGGAAGCGAAGAAGGTCTTCGCCCCCGTCCACTTGGTGTCTATCGTGACGTTCGTCTCCGAGGCCACGTAGGCCCCGGACTGCAACAGCATGGTTTCGTTCTTCAGGTCGAGGAGAGCCAGATCGCCGGGCAGTGAAGGCGCGACGGTCAGTTCGCCGCCATTGGGCGGGGCCTTGTAGTTATTCTGAAAGAAACTCTCGCCGCCCAGCATCGAGCGCGCCAGTGACTTCATAATCCCGCCGGTGGCTTTGGTCTCCAGCGTCACGCCTTGCGACATGCTGACCATCGAGCCGCCTTCGACCCGGACTTCCTCGCCGGAGCTGAGTTTCAGCACCCCCAGAGAAAACGAGGGACGATACAGGATTTCGGTTTCCATCTCAGTTGTCCTTTCTTGTGATAATCTCGACGGGGCACCTGACCGCCCCAATGTGAATCTGACGTTGTGTGATCAGGCTTCCGGATGGTGAACGTGGCCGTTGATCCAGCCCACGAAGCCGTCAACCGAGCGGGTCTGCATCAACAGCCGGCCGGGGCCGGTGAGGTCCACCACAAGCCCCTCGCCGCTAAACAGGGTGGCCTTGAGGCCGCCAACCTTGCGCACCTTGAAGCCGATGCCCTCGGTGAAGGCGACGACGTGGCCGGTGTCCACGGTGTAGAGTTCGCCGGCGGCCAGATTCTTCTCGTGAATGGCGCCGTAGGCTGACACGATCAGTTTGCCGGCGCCGGAAGCCCGGAGCATGGTCAGCGAAGAGGTGGAGAAGAAGCCTTTGGCTCCGGCCCATTTGGTGTCAATCGCGACGCCCATTTCGGAAGCGACGTAAGCGCCGGATTGCAGCATGAGGCTTTCGTTCTTCAAGTCAATGATCGCCAGGTCGCCGGCCAGAGGCGGGGCGACGGTCACTTCACCGCCGTTCGGCGGGGCCTTGTAGTTGTTCTGAAAGAAACTCTCGCCGCCCAGCATCGAGCGCGCCAGCGACTTCATGATCCCGCCGGTGGCCTTGGTCTCCAGCGTCACGCCTTGCGACATGCTGACCATTGACCCACCTTCGACCCGGACTTCCTCGCCGGAGCCGAGTTTCAGCACCCCCAGCGAATATGAGGGACGATACAGGACTTCCGTTTCCATTTTCGTTGTCCTTTCTCGCTATCGGGCAATTGTCATCGCGGGGACGCCTGGTGTGTGAAGCGGCGCCCGGCGTCCCCCGATGATTCAGTTCTTATTGCGCGTCAGACAGCATGATGGTCTCGTCGATCGTCCCATCGCTCCCGCGGTCGATGCCGAGCGGCAGTTCGCCACCCTCGCCCGTCCACTTCAGGTACTCGACGAAGGCAGTGTCGTCCGGCTCGAGTTGGATTTCGTCGTGGCCGAAGGTCTGCTCACCTGCGTCGTCGATCCGGTTAATGAGCAGGGCATAGGTGCCGGTTTGTTTGTTGCCGAGGCTGCTGAGGAGTAGGAAGCCCTTCTCCTGATCGAGGTGAACGTTGACCGAACCGCCGCTTTCAATGTCCACGCCCTTGACCAAAAAGGAGTAGTCTGCGCCGGGCGTTTCAATGCCCAGCACGATGTCGGGCGACTCGTTGTAGTCGGTCTTGTAAGAGAGAGTCTTGCCGTCGGACGAGAAGGCGATCGTGTCTTTCTGGCCGGGGTCGAGGCCCACGTCGAACACGCCGAGGTCGTAGCCCGGCCCGATCATGACCACATCGGTCGTGTCCGCTTCTTTCAGCAGAGTCCCGTCAACCGTCAGCTGGAACGCCATGCCGAGCGGCACGAAATAGTCCGGCTCTTCGTTCATCTTATAGTTGTCGGCGAGGAAGGGGCTTTCATGCTTGACACCCGGAATCTCACTGACGAACTTGCCGTCGGGCAAATAGCCATAGTTGTGCCCTTGCTCGTCTGTGATGAGCAGGTGGGCATGGTGCTCCGGGTTGCCGTCGAGATAGATTTCGTTGAACGCCTGCGCCGGAGCCGCGAGACGGCCGCCGCCGCCCCTGGCCGCGCCGGCCGCGCAAATCGTGCAGGGCTGCGGCTGGAGGCCGGGGCTGGTCGGAAAGAGGAACAGCGATTTCGTCTGGGCATCCCCCTCGTAAAGGCCCTCCGGCTCGCTCGGATTGATCGAGGCGGTGTAACTCCACTTGTCCGCATTGCGATCAAACATGATCTCGCGCGTCGTCTTGGGGAAGTTGTTGTCGTAGATCAACACCGCGAACGTCCCGTTGCCGCGATCTTCGACGGCGTACGGCGTGACTGCGTGACCGCCGCCGCCTTCGGCCTTGAAGAAGCCGATCGTGTAGCTCTCGCCGCCAGGGCCGGCCTTGAAGATCTCGATCATCTTGTCGAGGATTTCATTGGGCGTGCCCTGAATTGCGCCCGCGCGCACCGGATCGAAACTCTGGAACACAAAGGAATAGGCAAGTTCACGCTGCAAAGATTGATTGCCCTGAATTTGCAGATCGGCGGCAGTGCTGCCGCCGCCCAGATCGGCTGGCGTGATCAGGCCCTGGAAGAGGCGCAAGCTGAGGACGGAGAAACCGTAACAGTGCCCGCCGTCCATCCCTGAGTTCTGCTGAACCATCCACTGTTCCGCCGGGGGTGTGAGGGTGCATTGGCCGTTTGCCAGGCTGGCGCACACCTGATCGCCGAAAATCCGCCTCACTTCATCAGGCGTTAAGTTCGTCGCGTCTGACTTGCCGTAGTTCTCGAAACTGAAGCCATTGGTTTCCGGGCGGAAGCCGAGGTCGGCCACCATCGCGCCCTGTCCGGAAGGGGCCGGCGTAGCCTCACCGCCGCTGGACGGCGTAACTTCCCCGCCGCCGGGGGCCGGCGCGGCAGGCGTCTCGGCCGGGCCGCCGCACGCGCTCAGAACAAGAGCGAGGCCGACGATCACGAATCGCAATGCCGAGGTAACAGTTGACTTGGTCATGTGGGATTATCCTCTCTGGTGGGTTATGGGTTTGGCGTACCCGCGAACGGGGCGGCGTAATAATACCATTTTTCAGTCCCGCGCGCATCAGCGACCGGTCGCTGATTTTGGTCATCGCGCGCCCCAGCGCCTCTTCGGAAATGCCGATGCCGCTGTCGGCAACGGCCAGCGAAAGCGTACTGCCGGCGACGCGCGCACTCACAAGGACGCGGCCCATACGGTCGGCGTGGCAATGAAGAGCAGACGGAGCGACATGCCAGGCAGGCAGGAGGGGCAATGAGCGATCACAGCGGCGGGATCCGATTCTGCCGCCATCTCGACGAAACAAGAAACGCCCACTGGATTGGTGGGCGCACAACTCGCCAAAATGGGCGCGACCTACGCGTATACGATACGATCAATTGGAGCAGATGTCAACAAGAAATTGAAAGCGCCCACCGGCACGGCAGGCGCTTTGTGTTTCATCCCTTAGGGGAGGTGAAGGGGGTGAGGCAGGACTAAAACGGCTTCGGCGTGATCAACAGCAGAAACAATCCGAGCGTCAGCAGGCCGATGAACCTGCGCCCTCCATCCAGCGGAGTAATGTCGTTCGCCGGCTCGGGATGGCCGAGGCCGGTGATCAGCGCAAAGATCGCCCAAGTGTACCAGCCGCTCCAGAAGAAGTAACCCATCGCCAACAGGCCAAAGAAGGTCGCGAAGGCGATCGGGCGGGCGGCATTGCCCAGCACGGCGTAGGCCACGTGCCCGCCATCGAGTTGGCCCATCGGCATCAGATTGAGGCCGGTGATCAGAAGACCGAACCACGCGGCGATGGCGATCGGGTGCAGTTGAACCGCGTAGCCGGCGGCGTGCGGCTGAACGAGATTCACCAGCCAATTCACCAGGAGCGAGAGGCCGAGGTGCTGGCCTCCGGTTGCGGGCACGACTTTCGAGGACAGCAGGCCGACGACCATCAGCGGCAGGGCGATGACGAAGCCGGCGATCGGCCCGGCGAGGCCCACGTCGAAGAGCGACTTGCGATTCTCGACCGGCGACTTCATGGCGATGAACGCGCCGAACGTGCCGAGGCCGAACGGCACGGGGATGAAGTATGGCAGGGTGACTTGAACGCCGTGAATGCGCGCGGCGACGTAGTGACCCATCTCGTGAACGCCGAGGATGAGCAGAAGCGTGGCCGCGAACGGCACGCCGGCGGCGAGCGCGACGACGAGCGGTACGACACTGCCTGTGTTGAGCAAGGCGCGGAGCGCGCCGAGCGCGTTGGCCTGGGCGAAGGTCGCGCCGGCGAAGAGCGTGGTCAACAGCGTCGCGCCAAACAGCGCCAGGTGGATCAACGGGCTGCTTCCCTTGAAAACGCGCACCAGTCCACGTTGCGCCACCACCACATCCGCCTCGCCGTCTTTGCGCAAGATGGGGGTATAACCGTACGGGCGCAAGCGATCGCGCAGGGCGCTGTATGTTTCCTCAGCCCCGTTCAGGAGCCGCCCGACGAAGACGATCGAGTCGCCGCGGGCGGAGGCCTGCACGTCACCCAGGCTCATGAAGCGCGCGACTTCGACCTGCAAGCGGCCGATGAGATCGGCTTGCTGTTGATATGCGGTTTGATACGAGAACATGGTCTCCCTATCCTTTCGGCGGACTACAATTACCGATATGATAGGCCCGAATGTGTAAGCGCAGTATTATCGGGAGATAAGAGGGAGATAAACGCGGTCTACAATCGCGGCAGGACAATGGATTGCTGGCCTTGATACTTGCCCTTCTTATCCGCGTAGGACATTTGGCACTCCTCGTCCGCCTCGAAAAACAGCACCTGCGCGATGCCTTCGTTGGAATAAATGCGCGCCGGGAGCGGGGTGGTATTGGATATTTCCAGCGTGACGAAGCCCTCCCATTCGGGCTCAAACGGGGTCACGTTCACAATAATGCCGCAACGCGCATAAGTTGATTTTCCCAAACACACCGTGAGCACCTTGCGCGGGATGCGAAAGTATTCAATCGTCCGGGCCAATGCGAACGAGTTCGGCGGGATGATGCAAACGTCCCCTCTGAAATCCACCATGGACTTGGTGTCGAAGTGCT
>JACQED010000169.1 GCA_016200785.1 Chloroflexota bacterium | reverse complement strand
CGATACAGTTCGTATCGGTTGATCAACTCCCGCACATTGTCGGGGACGAGGTAGCGGATTGACTCGCCGGCGCGAACGCGGCGGCGAAGGTCGTTGGAGGCGACGTCAACTTGCGGCGCGTTCACCCACTTCACGCGAGGGGTGAGGCCGGGGATTGCGGCTTCGAGGCCTGAAAGATCGATCCCCACGCCTGGTCGTTGAAAGACAGCCAGCCAGCATTTGGCGATCAAATCCTTCGGCCTATGCCAGCGCGGAAGATCGCGGAGCGAGTCTTCGCCCATGACGAAAAACAGTTCCGCGCCGGGATGTTCGCGGCGATCGCCGCCTCCACCATCTCGATCCGCATGTCCACCGGCGACGGTTCCCGGTCGAGTTTGAGAGGCGACCGACCGGCGACGACCCACAGCACGCAGTCGAGCGCCAACTGTTCGCGCGCCGCCTCGGCGAGAATCAAGTGGCCGAGGTGAGGAGGGTCGAATGTGCCGCCAAACAAGCCTAATCGCGTCATCCTGTGTCCGCTGTTATGAACAATTGCCTCGTGCCTAAAGCAGTGTATAATCGCAACGAATCAAGAGGTGAGGAGTGGCGTATGACTGCTCGTATTGACCAACCCATTGCTATTCCGACCGAGCTGAATTACCCGCCTCGGATGATCCACGACGAAAACGGCGAGGTCGTCGGGATTATTCTGGCTTACTCCGATTATCAGACCTTTCTCCGCATCCTCGCCAGATTTGCCGACTGGGAGAAACTCCCTCCCTACTTACAGAACGCAATAGACAATATGTTGGCCGATGAAGCCGAGGCCGAGGGCGGGGAGGCACGCCCCCTGCGCGAATTGTTGGCTGAGGCTGGCGAACTGTCGTAGCCGGCATGGCTTACACAGTTGTCCTTACTCCGGCTGCTGAACGGGAGCGCCGAAAACTCCCTGCCAATGTCCGCACCCGAATCAATCAGGCTCTCCTCGAGTTGGAGGCGAATCCCCGGCCTTCGGGAACGAGCAAACTGAGCGGGGCGAAAGAGCGGTGGCGCATTCGCGTGGGCGATTACCGCATCATATTCACGATTGACGACGACGCAAAGCGTGTAACGGTGATCCGCATAGCCCACCGGCGCGATGTCTACCGATAGTTACTCCTGCCACTCTAATTCATACTCCCCAATCCGCACCGTGTCGCCCGGCTTTACCCCCGCCGCCCTCAGCGCGTCTTTGACCCCGATCGCCTCGACGATGCGCTGAAAGCGCGCCACGGCCTCGTCGTACTCCCAATACGTCATCTTGGCCGCGCGTTCGATGCGCGCGCCGCTCACGCGCCAACCGTCGCGCTCGCGCGCGATCGTGAATTCGTCTTCGCCAAAATGCGGACGATACACCGGAACTTCTTCGGCGATGGCGGGGGCGGGCGCAGTCGCCAGCATCTGCGTAGCGCGATACAGCAGGTCGCGCGTTCCCGTTCCGGCGATGGCGGAGATGGAGGTGATGGGATAGCCCCGCGCCTCGATGTCTTTCTTTATCGCCGGCCATTTCTCTTTGACGTCCGGCATGTCCATCTTATTCAACGCCACGATTTGCGGCTTGCGGGCAAGGTTCTCGTCGAATAGCGCGAGTTCGGTATTGATCTGGCTGAAGTCGGCCAGCGGGTCGGGGCTGAGGCCGTCGAGCAGATGGATCAGGACGCGCGTGCGCTGGATGTGGCGCAGGAAGTCGAAGCCGAGGCCCGCGCCGGCGTGCGCGCCCTCGATCAATCCGGGGATGTCGGCCAATACCAGCGCCGTGTCGTCGTCGAGGCGGGCGACGCCGAGGTTTGGTGTGAGGGTGGTGAAGGGATAGTCGGCGATCTTGGGCTGGGCCGCGCTGACGGCGGTCAGCAGCGTGGACTTGCCGGCGTTCGGCACGCCGACGATTCCGACGTCGGCGATGAGTCTGAGTTCGAGATAAAGCTGCCGGGGATCGGTCGGCACGCCTTTCTCGGCCATGCGCGGCGCTTGATTACTGCTGGTCGCAAAGCGCGCGCTGCCCTTGCCGCCGCGCCCGCCGCGCGCCACCAGAAATTTCTGGCCGGGCTGAGTCAAATCGCCGATCAATTCGCCGGTCGCCGGATCGCGCACCACCGTGCCGGGAGGAACGGCGATGATCAGGTCGTCGCCGCTTTTGCCGGTCTTGTTGCTGCCTCCGCCTTTCTTGCCCGGCTCGGCTTTGAACTCGCGCCGGCGTTGAAACGCGATAAGCGTGTTGAGCCTCGTTTCGACGACGAGGTACACGTCGCCGCCGTGCCCGCCGTCGCCGCCGTCCGGCCCGCCCAACGGAACGTACTTCTCGCGCCGAAAGTGAACGATGCCGTCGCCGCCGTCGCCGGCTTTCACCGTGATGGTGGCGTGATCGAAAAACTTGGCAGGCTCGGTCATAGGGGAGGATTATACCCGACATCGAGCCGGTGATTGCCCGGACGGCGGGGATGTCGGTTCTGAAACGGCGGAAGATCGACGTTGCCCGCGAGCAGGATGAAGCCGCGCCGGGCTTTACGGCCTATGGTCGTAGCGGATGCTTCGTCCGAGGAGATCTCGCGTGGCAGTCGAGAAGCTCTGCAGCGTGTGAATCCAATCCACCTCTTCGGGCGTGAGCGACTCAAGCGCCGTCACCACTCTGGGGTCGAAATGGAGGCCCGAGCCGTTCTTGAGTTCTGCCAGCGCCCTCTCGTGCGGCCAAGCTTCTTTGTATGGACGCTCGTTCGTCAGGGCATCGTAGACGTCCGCCACGTGGAAAATGCGAGCGCTGACAGGAATTCTTTCGCCCTTGAGGCCCAGGGGGTAGCCTGATCCGTCGAAGTCCTCGTGATGATAGAGCACGACCAGGTTGGCGTCGCGGAAGAACATGATGTGCTGAAGCATGTCGTAGCCGAGCCTGACATGCTGCTTCATCTTTTCCCGCTCGGCGGGAGTCAGCCTTCCCGGTTTGTAGAGGATACCGTCAGGAATGCCGATCTTGCCAACGTCGTGCAACAGCGCGCCCCGGGCAATGATGGGAATTTCAACTTCGGGAACGTTTATGCGCCGCGCCAAGAGCACGGCGAGTTCGACGGTGCGATAGCAGTGGTGCTGAGTATCGTTGTCGCGAGTGGCCAGCGCCGCAGTCAGAGCGTCCAGCGCGCCCGTCCACGCCTCTTGCAGACTGCGAGCGAGCGCGCGGGTCTCTTCGAGCAGGCGCGAGTTTTCGATCACGAGAGCCGCCTGCGCGCCCAGGGCGGTGAGCAAATCCAGGTCGGACGATTGGAAGAACCGGTCGCCTCGCTTGTTGACCAGTTGAAGACAGCCGATGGTGCCGGAGCGGCCAGTGAGCGGGGCAGAGATTATCGAGCGAGTCATGAAGCCGGTTGCCGAATCCACCCGGCCGGCCCAGCGCGGATCGTTCTGGGCATCGGTCACCAGATCGCCCACGCCTGTCTGGATGACTCGTCCCGTAATGCCCTCGCCCGGCTGGAGGCGTACTTGCAGGATGTTGGAGGTGACCGGCCCGGCCGTGACCCGCGGCACGATGACCGCGCCTCCCTCCTCGAGGATCCATAGCGTGCCGGCCTCTGCCTGGATCACCTCGATGGCCTGATCCAGCACGGTGCGCAGCACTCGCTCAAGTTCAAGGTCGGCATTGATAACACGGCTTACTTCAAGCAGTGTCGAGAGTTCGCGCACCTTCTGTTCGAGCTCGGCGTGCCGGTGGTCTTCCATTCCACTCCCTGTCTGGCTTCACCCGTCTGCGGCGCACGGAAGAACTGGACGGTTCTCATTCCGGGGGCGGCGTTATTCAGCAAAAGTATAGCACGGCGGGCGGTTGCGCCCAATGTGAAATCTTGCCCAAGATAATGAATTGTGCTAAATTAGGGCAGTTCTTCACAATCGCGGAGGGTATCTCAAAAAGTTGAGCGCGAACCGCCCCATGCCAGACGAAATTCCGGATATTGTCGTCGGCCGCCTGCCCGTCTACCTTCGCGCGCTGATGCGGATGGCGCAAGAAAGCCGAGAGATTACCTCTTCGCATGAGCTCGGTCAGCGCCTCGGCATCAGTTCGGCGCAGATCCGGAAAGACCTATCGCACTTCGGCGAGTTCGGCAAACAGGGGACGGGCTACCAGGTCAAATTCCTGGTCGAGCAACTTCGGCGAATTCTCAAGGTGGACGCCGAATGGGGAGTGGCGCTGGTCGGGGCAGGTGACCTGGGGCGCGCGCTGGCGCACTACGGTGGCTTCGCCAATCGGGGCTTTCGCATCGTCGCCGTTTTTGACAACGACCCGGCCAAGATCGGGATGAAGCTCACCGGGGGATTGGCCGTGCAGGATTCATCCCGCCTGTCCGACGCGATCCGCCAGTCGGGGTGGAAAGTGGCGATGGTCGCCGTTCCGGCCGACCAGGCTCAGGCCGTCGCCGACAAACTTGTGGAAGCCGGCGTTCAGGCTATTCTCAACTATGCGCCGATCACCCTCGTCGTGGCGGACGGCATCCGCGTGCAGTACATCGATCCGGTCGTCCACCTTCAGCGAATGACGTTCTATCTGTAAAAACAGCAAAGACGTTCCCCTGGAACGTCTCTGCATTTATGCTCTCGATATTGCCGGGAGCGCGCGGCGGTAAAGTTCCACCTGTTCCAGTGCCCGGCCCGCGCCCAACGCAACACAAGCCAGCGGGTTCTCGGCGAGGTAGGCCGGCACGCCCGTTTCTTTGGTCAGCAGTTTGTCAATGCCGCGCAAAAGCGCCACGCCGCCGCACAATACCATGCCGCGATCGATAATGTCGGAGGCGAGTTCGGGCGGGGTCTTCTCCAGCACGCCTTTTACGACGCCGACGATCGTCGTCAGCGGCTCCTGCATCGCCTCGACGACTTCGCCGGTGCTGAGCGTGACACTGCGCGGCAAGCCCGTCACCTGATCGCGCCCCTGCACTTCCATCGTCAAATCCTCTTCCGGCATGATCGCCGCGCCGATGCGGATTTTCGCTTCTTCGGCGGTCGGCTCGCCGATCACCAATCCGTACTTTTTACGAGTATAGTTGACGATGGCCTCGTCCAGTTTGATGCCGCCGAGACGGGCCGAATTCGCGGCGACGACGCTGTTCATCGAGAGCACCGCGGCCTCGGTGATGCCGCCGCCGAGGTCAACGACCATGTTGCCGGTGGGCGTTTGGATGGGCAGGCCGGCGCCGATCGCGCCGGCCAGCGGCTCGGGGATAAGGAAAGATTCGCGGCTGCCGGCCTGCATCGCCGCCTCATGCACGGCGCGGCTCTCGACGCTGGTCACGCCCCACGGCACGCTGACCATCGTGCGCGGCTTGAACAGGCGCAGCGGGCCGCAGACTTTGGCGATGAAGTAACTCAGCATGCGCTCGGTCACCTCGTAGTCGGCAATCACCCCGTCGCGCAAAGGGCGCATCACTTCGATATTCTCCCCCACACGGCCATACATGTCGCGCGCTTCCTGGCCGATAGCCACGAGTTTCTGCTCGTCAATTTCAATGGCCGCCAGGCATGGCTCATGCAGGACGATCTCGCCGCCCTGATAGATGAGAATGTTGACCGTGCCGAGGTCAATACCGATATCTTTGTAGAGAAGAGCCATGGGGGATTGCTGATTTCCGATGGCTGATTGCCGATTGCCGATCCCCGATCGGCAATCAACGCTCAGCAATCATCAATGTTGCTGCATTTCCATCGCGCCGGGCCGGGCGCGGCCAGCGCGTTTGTGGGCCACTTTGAGCCGGATGTTGGAACGACGCAGGGCGGCGTCGAGCGCGGCCAGCGAGTCCTCGTCGGCTGGCGGCCCGGCGGATAGCATTTCTTCAGCGCGCCGGCGGGCCTCCTCGGCGCGCGAGAGATCGATCTCCTCCGCGCGCTCGGCGCTGTCGGCCAGCACCGTCACCTTGTCGGGCGTGACTTCGAGGATGCCGCCGCCGATGGCGAACGATTCTTCGCCTCCCCCTTTCTTGAGCCTCAGTTCGCCGTAGGCCAGCGAGGTGAGCAGGGGCGCGTGGTGCGGCAGGATGCCGAGTTCGCCGTCGCTCCCCGGGGCGATGACCATATCTACGTCCTCTGAGTAGAGGAGGCGTTCTTGAGTGACAATCTCACAACGAATGGGCATGGGTATCTCTGTCCCGACTTATCAGGAGCTATTTCACCGGCGGTATCCCAAGGTCCTTACATATTTTCTTCGCCAGAGTATCGCTTATTTCGTTATGCCTGGGAACCGCAGACCTTTTGTTTGCCGCAGGGTTATGCCACCAGGAATGACGCCTGCCTTCCCGGAGCAGTTCGCAGCCTTGAGAACGGAGATGCCGGATTAGGTCATTCCGTTTCATACGTCAATTCGTTCTTCCTGATAGTTCCCTCCGACAGCGGCCAGGGCGTCTTGCCTGTTAAATTCCAGTGCCTCTCTTAGAGTTATTTTGAGGCTTTCTAACAACTCATCACGAGATGCTTCTTGGCAATTGACTCCGGGGACTTCCTCTATCCAACCAATCCACCAATCGCCATCCCGCTGTATCACCGCTGTGTATACGTTGTTCATATTGGATTTCCTATGTGGCCGGTCTTTCCGCTACAGCCACCCGCGCTGGCGCGCGCTTCGCTTTCTTCCTCGGCTTGGCTTCCGGTTCCATCGCCAGCGCAAGAGCCTCAAAAATGCGAACACGTTCTTCGGCTTCCGGCGCAAGACGGGTCTCGCGGGGATGTCCGTGGCGGCAATATAACTGGCGCAGGTTCCGGACTACAACCGTCCCATGTGCTACTTCTAAATCAACGTAGCGGGAGAGGAGGAGGCTGCCGTCAATCGAGCAGTGTGGACTGGGCAGAAACGTGCCGGGCGCGATGACTTCGGCAGTGTTCCAATCCACATACTCGGTTGTGTCGTGCGAAGCCCAGAAGTCGGCTTCTTCTTTCTCCGACTTGAACTGCGGGATTGGTTTTAGTTTTCTCATGGTCTGTCCTTGAAGGACTTCGCTCACCTCTTCCGGGTCAACATCGTGTTCCCCGATATGTTCGATGTTGTCTTCGTCCCATTCGAGGTTCATTGAGAGACCTTATCCGGCCATCGTCCTCGCCTTCTCCGCTGCATCTTCAATCGTCCCGACCATGTGGAAGGCGCCTTCGGGAAGGTCGTCGTGCTTGCCGTCGAGGATTTCGCGGAAGGAGCGAATGGTTTCCTTAAGCGGCACGTAGACACCCTTCAATCCGGTGAATGTCTCGGCCACGAAGAACGGCTGTGAGAAGAAGCGCTCGATTTTGCGGGCGCGCTGCACCACCAGTTTGTCTTCTTCCGAGAGTTCGTCCACACCGAGAATGGCGATGATATCTTGCAAGTCCTTGTACCGCTGGAGCATCCGCTGGACTTCGCGGGCGGTGGAGTAGTGCTCGACGCCGACGATGTTCGGGTCGAGGATGCGCGAGGTCGAGGTCAGCGGATCAACCGCCGGATAAATGCCCTTCTCGGCGATGGCGCGTTCGAGGGCAATCGTCGCGTCGAGATGAGTGAAGGTCGCCACCGGGGCCGGGTCGGAGTAGTCGTCCGCCGGAACGTAGACCGCCTGCATTGAGGTGATCGACCCGGTCTTGGTCGAGGTGATGCGCTCTTGAAGTTCGCCCATCTCGGTCGAGAGCGTCGGCTGGTAGCCGACGGCTGAGGGCATGCGGCCCAGCAGCGCCGAGACCTCCGAGCCGGACATGCTGAAGCGGAAGATGTTGTCAATGAACAATAGAACGTCGCGGCCCTGATCGCGGAAGTATTCGGCCATCGTCAGGCCGGTGAGGGCCACGCGCAGGCGCACGCCGGCCGGCTCGTTCATCTGGCCGAAGACCATCACCGTGTCCTTCATCACGCCGGACTCGGTCATCTCGCGCAGGAGCGAGGTGCCCTCGCGCGACCGCTCGCCCACGCCCGCGAACACCGAGTTGCCTTTGTGAACGCGCGCAATCGAGGAGATGAGTTCGGTGATGACGACCGTCTTGCCCACGCCTGCGCCGCCGAAGATGCCCGTCTTGCCGCCTTTGGTAAACGGCGCGATCAGGTCAATCACTTTGATACCGGTCTCGAAGACCTCGACGCGCGTCACCTGCTCCTCAAACTTCGGTGCGGGTCGGTGAATGGGGTAACGCACCTGGCTCTCAACCGGCCCGGCATTGTCCACCGGGCGGCCCAGAACGTTGAACACGCGGCCCAACGTGAGCGGGCCGACGGGCACGGTGATGGGCGCGCCGGTGCCCACCG
>JACQED010000165.1 GCA_016200785.1 Chloroflexota bacterium | reverse complement strand
GATCGTCACATTGTCGTCGAGCGTGGCAACGTTCATCGGCGCGGAGAAATGAATCGAGAAGCCGCCGTATACTTCGGCGTCACGAGCACCGCCTGCCGGGGTGGTGGAAACGATGCTCGGGTATTGAACAGTGGTGAACGTGCTAGAGTAGGGCTGGCTCATCGCCGCGCCGCCGCCGATCGACTTGGCCGACGTGGCGACGGCCAGGGTGTAGGTCGTGCCAAGATCAAGCTTTGCGCTCGGCGCGAAGGTCATCGCGACGCTTTTTTCGTCCCAGCGGAATTTGCCGGCGGTGTTATTTCCCTTGTCCGACGACAACGAGAACGCGGCTTCGCCCGCCGCGTGATCCATCGGCTGGTTGAAGGTCACGGTGATCACCGAGGTGAGGGCAATGTCTACGTCGCCAAACGCCGGTGTGGCAGAGACGACCTGCGGCGCGGGGGTGGTGAAAGTCCAACCGTAATCCTTCGCCAGCAGGCCGCCAGTCGTGTCGCCGAGGCCGGCCGCGATCTTCCCGGTGAACGACGTTCCGCCCGGCAAGGGAACGTCGGGCGTGAAGACGAAGATGCTCGTGTTCAGCCATTCGCCTTTGCCTTTGACTGCCGGCGAGAGCGTGAGTGGTTGTGGCAGTGAGGCCTGATCGCCCAGCGTCGTCAGCGGGACGACGGGTCGGTTGAACATCACGGTGATGGGCGAGTCCACTGGCGCTTCGGTCGTGTCGGGCGCGGGCAAAACCTGCGTGATTTCGAGCAGCCCGACCGTTTTCACGTCGAAGGAGAATGGTTCGGCCAGCGCGAGACCGTCTTTACTCTTGGCGGTCTTGTCGATCTTGACCATGTATTTGCTCGCCCGTTCGAGCGGAGTCGAGGGGGTGAAGCGCACCGTCGCGTCGTCGAGCCATTGAAATTTGCCCCCCACCCCCGGCCCCTGCCCCGAGGGGAGAGCGGAGAGGCGCAGGGAAAACGCGCTCTCGACCGAGGCGCGATCCATCGGCGTGTCGAAATACACGTCAATCGCGCCGTCAACCTTCAATTCATCGCTTCGGCCGGGAAAGTGATCGACGATCTGCGGCGCGAGAGGCGGAAGCGGCGTCGGCGTGTAGGGCACTGGCGTCGGCGTCCGACCTAAATTGAGCAGATTGCAGGCGAGGGCGAACAGCAAGACGACGGCGAGGCAGAAGTAGCGATTGCGATGACGAGACATGGAGACTCCGGTGGTGGTCAGTGGTGATCGGAAATTGGAGTTTTGAGATTGGGCCAACTATTGAGACGCCCGGAAAGGCAATTTCGTTCCCGGATTATAGCGCGGATTGAAGAAAGGGGCAGGGAGTCAACGAATGGGCAACGAATAAGCGAATGCAGGGGTTGCTCTTTGACATGCGGCGGAGAGGCGCGTACACTCTCGCGGCCATGAACACACCCTCCCTCCGCACCGGAATGATTCTCGTCGCGCTCGCCGCCGCGACGTGGGGCACGATCGGCGTCGCCGTCGATCTCCTCTATCGTGTGGCAAGCACCGATGCCGTGTCGGTCGGCTTCTGGCGGATGGCCATCTCGGTTCCTCCTCTGCTGATCCTCAGCCGCGTCTTCGCCGGCCCGAATTTCTGGCGCATCGAGCGGCGCGACACCGCGCTCCTGCTTCTCCTCGGCGTTTCATTCGCCGCCTATCAAGTTTTCTATTTCGCGGCCATTCCGTTGATCGGCGTCGCGGCGGCGGTGATGGTCAACATTTGCAGTGCGCCAGTGATCATCGCCTTGTTGTCCGCCGTGTTTCTGCGCGAGAGGCTCACACCGATTATCGGGTTGGTGCTGGCCGGCGCGATTCTCGGCGTCGGCCTGCTGGTCGGCGGCTCGCCGGAGGCCAAAAGCCAGAGCGATTTGATCGTTGGCGGCGCACTAGCTCTCGGCGCGGGATTCGCCTACAGCCTCGTCGCCATCGCGGCCCGCGTCGTCGCGCCGCGCTATCACCCTGTCCAACCGATCGCGCTCGCCTTCGCCATTGGCGCGTTGTTACTTCTACCATTTGCTCTCAGTCAGGGCCTCGACGTGCGTTATCCGGTTCAGGGCTGGCTACTGCTAATTCATCTCGGCCTTGTGCCAACCGGCCTCGGTTACTGGCTCTACCTGCGCGGCCTGAAAACGACGCCGGTGACGATCGCGGGGGCGATTACGTTACTGGGGGAGAGGAGCTCGAGGACGGGGTTGGCTGGGGGAATCCTTCTGATAGGAGGCATCGTGATTCTTTATATGCATCAGTCCGGCGCAGTCCGCGTGGCCGACTGAACTATGGTATTATTTGCCGAAAGCACCGGGTTGCTGGCTGAGAATGTGCCATGTCTGAGCTGACCATCGAGAAGAAAGAACCGGCGGCGGCCACGCTGCCTCCGGCCATTCCATACGAGGGCCGTCCCATCGCGCGAACGGAACATCCGCACATTATTCGCGTTTCCGGAGTGCGAGGCGGCGAGCCGATCATCGAAGGCACGGCTATCGCCGTTTGGGCGATAGCCGATATGTATGTGCGCCAGCAGTTCACTATAGATGCCCTTCTGGCGTACTGGCCCCATGTGCATCCGGCCAAGATATTCGATGCGCTGTCGTACTACTTTGATCACCAGAGAGACATCGACGAGTACCTGCGACAAAACTCTGAAGAGATCTGGCGTCCAAGAACTGAAGCTAAGAGGCGAGCATGGCTGAAGAAGCAAAAATCGCTCTCTACCTCAACGAGCACTTCAGTGACGACATTGCCGTAGCCTTGCGCGAGCGCGGTTACGATGTGGTCAGTTCTCACGGCAGTGAGATGGATGGGAAGCCTGACGCAGACCAACTAGTCTACGCCGTCTCACAAAAGCGCGCTCTGCTGACTGGCAACTTTGGCGATTTCATCGACTCGGCCTCAACGAAGAGCTTTTCGATGTCAGCGCGGATAATCGGAGCCGTCACCCGCAGTGGATACCGATTTTCGAAATAGAAATCTGTGATGCGCAAACAAGCATCCTCAAAGTCTGAAAAGTCCTCCTCATATCCAATCAAAGCTTTGAGCAGTTCGCCCAAGTCGTGCGTTCTGACCAACTTCCAGCCTTTCGACAACAAGTAGCCTTTGAGGTATTTTTCGACCGCTTGTTGTAACAGCATACCTGAAACAGCCAGAAACTCGTCACGGTCTTTGAGAAGCGCTTCTGCGGCTCCGAAGTCGCGGGCGGCGACTTCGTACCATTCGGCGGGAACGAGCGAGTCCTTGTCGGTCATAGACGGTCCTTCCGCGGCTGACAATCTCCTGAAAATATTGATCGCCAATCTCAAGCCGCCGGGCTAATTCGGATTCAGTGACCACGAGCGGCTCCACGGGAATGGTGGTTGGCAAAGGCCAAATCGCTTTCCGAACGGCAAAGCGGCGGTCGCGCGGTGGCTCGGTGGTTTCTTTCAAGATGAGCAGGTCGAAATCGCTGTCCGGGCGAGGCATACCGTAGGCATACGAGCCGTACAAAATAATCTTGTCCGGCACGTAGGCCTCGACGATCCGCTGGACGATCAATTTCAGTTGCTTCGCCGGCGAGGCGACACGGGCGCGAGCGGTCATGATCGAATTGTAACTCAAAAGCCGGGCCGCGCCAAACAGTCATCGAAGCAATTCGACATCAAGCGCTTTTCCGAACCGGGTCTATAATGGATAGGCATGGACAATCTCCTCGCCCGTGCCCGCCCATTCGCCTTTGGCCTGCTCGTCGGCCTGCTCTCGGTCGGCATGATCCTCATCGTCGCCCGGAGGCCGGAGGGCAAGCCGGTGACGCTCATTCCCCCTGCCCCCACGGCGACGCCCGTGCCCCTGCGCGTTCACGTCACCGGGGCGGTCAACGCGCCGGGCGTCTATCAACTCCTGCCGGGAAGCATCGTGCAGGACGCAATCGCGGCGGCTGGCGGCGCGACAGCAGATGGGAACACGGGCCGACTCAACTTGGCCGCGCCGCTCGCCGATGGGCAGCAGATCGTCGTGCCGAGTAATAGCCAGCCCGCGTCCGCTCCGCCTTCCACCAGTAGCAATCAATCTCCAACCTCCAATCTCTCAACCCCGTCTCCCTCCGACAAAATCAACATCAACACCGCCTCTGCCGAGGAACTTGAAGCCCTGCCTCAGATCGGTCCGGCGACGGCGGCGAAGATCGTTGACTATCGCACCGCGCACGGGCCGTTCAAAACCATCGAGGAGATCACCAACGTCAAAGGCATCGGCCCGGCCACCTTCGAGAAGATCAAGGCCCTGATCACGGTCGAGTCGCCATGAGCGCTGCCGGAACGGGGACGGACGAAGGCGAAGAGATGAAGACGGCAGGCAGCCGAACCATCCTTCTTCCTGCGTCCGTCCGCCTCGTCATTCAGCACCTCTTCCCCTTTACCCTCCTGCTCCTCACGGTGTCAATGCAACTTGCCACGCCGATCTGGGCCTTCGGTCTGCTCAACCGGCCCTTTATCGGCGCACTGCTCGAGCCGACGATGGTGGTCAGCGCAATTTCAAGCGACGTATGGCCGGTCAAAAAGATCGGCATCAACTTGCCCGATCGATTGATCGAAGTCGAAGGGCAGCCCATCGCCGGGTTCGGCGAATTACAAACTGCGCTCGAGCGACACCCGCAGTCCATCCGGCTCAAATTTGAAAATCAAGAGCTGGCGACGCGCGAGGTGACGATCGCGCCGATCCGTTTCGGCGCATACGACTTCATCAGTCTCTTCGGAGTCCCCTGGCTGGTCGGTCTCGTCTTCCTCGGCGTGGGCCTCTGGGTGTATCGCGCGCGGGGCGAATCGCCCGAAGCCCGCGCCTTTCTCATGTTCTGCGCCGCCATCTCGCTGACGACGACCACTTTCCTCGACATGAACTCGACGCATCACGTCGCCTGGCTGTGGGCGGCGTCTATCGCGATTGCCGGCGCGTCCGTCTTTCACCTCGCGCTCGTCTTTCCGACGCTGACACCGCCGGTGCGCCGCTGGCCGATCGTCCGCTTTCTGCCCTGGCTTCCCGGCGTTGCCCTGATCGCGAACAGCACGCTGAGTCTCCAAAACGCCGCCGACCCGTGGGCCTACTTCGCAGCCTGGCGCTCTGAATACCTCTTCAGCGGACTCGGCATCCTCATCTTTCTGGCCTCGCTGGTTTACCGCATGTGGCTCTCGGATTCGCCCACAGTGCGCCAGCAAAGCCGCATCATCGTCTTCGGCGTGACGCTCGCCTTTGGCCCGGTGATGTTTTACCTCGTTCCAGCCGCGCTGGCGATTCCCATCCCGTTTCTTCCGGCGATCTATTTCCCGTTCTTCGTCCTCTTCCCGCTGGCCGTCGGCTACGCCATCTTGCGCTATCGCCTGCTGGACGTGGACCGCGCCCTGAGCCGGGGCGTGGCCTACGTGCTAATGACGGCCATCGTCGTCGCCGGTTTCCTTCTTCTGCTGAATCTGTTGAGCCTCGTCATCGGCCAGACGTTGAAAGCCGATAATCCGATCACGATTTCCCTGCTGATCTTTGCCCTCGCCGTCGGCTTCAACCCGCTTCGCGACCGCGCTCTGCGCGTCGTGGACCGCGTCTTCTACCGCGAGCGAGTGGACTACCGCCGCGAATTGGCCGCCTTCTCGCGCGAGCTTACCCAGACTCTCGACCTGAGCAAGATTCTGCGCGCCCTGCGCGATCGGATTGACGAGGCCCTCAAGCCCTCTTCGCAATCAGTGTTCCTCCTCGACGAAGACTCGCGGACGTATCTGCCCCATTCGGTCGGCGGCCCGCCGCCGCAGGTGACCTTCCATCCCGACGGCGACTTGGCCCGCATCCTCCGTCGGAGCGAGACGCCGCTGTACATTCTGGGGACTGCGCCGGGCGCGCTGGGCGGCGATCTTCGCGCAATCGCCCTCCTCGGCGCGCTGGTATTCGTGCCGCTCAAGAGCGAGGGGCGCCTGTCCGGCTGGCTGGCCCTCGGACTGAAGCGATCCGAGGAGCCGTACTCCGGCGACGATCTGGCCTTTCTCGAAGCGCTGGCCGACCAATCCGCGCTGGCCGTCGAGAACGCGCGCCTGTTCAACAACCTGCGGCGCACGCTGGATCAGACGATGGAGATGAAGAACTTGATGGACAACATCTTCGCCTCCATCGCCTCCGGCGTGATCACTACCGACGTCCGGGATCAAGTCACGTTGTTCAACCGCGCCGCCGAGCGCATTCTGGGCATCCCGGCCGGGGCTATCGTCGGCCAATCGTACCCGGTCGCGCTGGCCGAATTGGGGCGGCGACTGCAGGCGCTGATCGAACAAGTGAAAGTGGAAGACCGAGTGGAGATAGGGCAAGAATTCACGCCGGAAGTGCCGGGGCGCGGCCCGGTCAATCTGCGTCTGTCTCTCTCGCCGCTGAAAGATCACGCGCAGGCCACGGTGGGCGTGGCGATCGTCGTGGACGATCTGACCGAACAGCGCCATCTCGAAGATGAGCGGCGGCGGATCAAGGCGACGTTCGAGCGCGTGGTGACGCCCAGCGTGGTGGAGGCTTTGCTCTCCGACCCGGCCAACCTGCAACTCGGCGGACGGCGACAGGAGATCACCACACTCTTCGCCGACCTGCGCCGCTTCAGCACGTTCAGCGAAACCCTGCCGCCGGAGGTGTTGATCGAGGTGATCAACCAGTATCTTACCCTGGCAGGCAACGCCGTGCTGGCCGAGAACGGGACGCTCGACAAATACATGGGCGACGCGGTGATGGCGATCTTCAACGCGCCGATCCCCCAGTCCAACCACACCCTTCGCGCCGTGCGCGCGGCCCTGCGAATGCGCGACGCGCTGGAGCCGCACCGCAACCTGCTCGACAATACCTACCCGTTGTACTTCGGCATCGGCATCACCGTCGGCGACGCGGTTGTCGGCAACGTGGGCACGCCCGACCTCTTCAACTACACCGCCATCGGCGACACGGTGAATCTCGCCAAGCGTTTGCAAGAGAACGCCAACCCGAATCAGATTCTCTTGACTGCCGAGGCCTACTCCCGCGTGAAAGACCACGTCGAGGCCGCCGCCCTCCCTCCGATTCAAGTCAAGGGACGCCAGGCGTGGGAACAGATTTACGAAGTCAAGTGCTTGAAAACGTGCTAGAATGCCGGTCGCCGTTCATGTCCGGTGAAAGGTGATCCCGATGAGAGTCGAAACCGCGCCGCCCCCTGCCCCCGGTCACGCCGAAGTGGCTTACACCGTCTCGGTCAAATTTCAATTTAACGTCACGCCGCTGATTGCGCGTCAGAAGGTCAATGCCTATCTGCTCACCCATGTGGGACATATGCTCTCCGCCGATGAGCCGACCTTGTTGCTGAACAACGGTGCATTCTGGAAAATTCCCATCTTCTGCGCCTACCCAGAGTTCAAGCGGCGAGAGTATCTGGGGGATTTGCTGATGAACGCCGAAAGCGGCGAGATCGTTCTCTCAAACTCGTCTTTCAAAACAGCGACCGAGATCGAGGCGCGGGCCGATGCCGTCTACCATTCGCTTGCCGCACCGGCAACAAG
This sequence comes from Chloroflexota bacterium, assembly GCA_016200785.1. Classification (GTDB taxonomy): domain Bacteria; phylum Chloroflexota; class Anaerolineae; order Anaerolineales; family JACQED01; genus JACQED01. Next base: position 995 of record JACQED010000165.1, on the reverse strand, counting down.
AGTTTGACTACTCTTGCCTGCCAGCCTGCGCCCGCATGATTTTGGCCGCATTCGGCAGGGAAGTCCCTGAGGCCGAACTGCGCCAGTTGCTCAAGACGCGCGCCAGCGTCGGCACACACACGCTCCATTTTCGCAACCTTGACGCGGTCGGCTTTGAGGCCGATTGGCCGTATCCCTCGACTCTCAACGACGTACGAGATCATGTCGAACGCGGCCTGCCCGTTGTCGTCTTCCTTTGGACTGGCGCGCTAAAACATTGGCCGGAAACAGCGGGTGTTGACTACCTCCACACTGCCGTCGCCGTCGGCTTCACGGATGACGGCATCCTACTCCACGATCCTAAATTCCTCGACGGCCCAACCGAGATTCCACTTGAGGATTTCCTCGAGGCTTGGAGACTCGCCGATCATCTGATTGCACTGATTCGCTTGCACAAATAGCAGGGACTTTCAAGGTTCATTCGAGATCACCCTCCCCGCCAATCACGGTGAATCGTCTCGGGTGCGATGGGTAAGGCAACGCCGCCATTGGCACACCGCCCGGACTGACCGGGTGATAACAGGGTGGGGATGAAGATTGCGGCGATGGCGGCGTGACGACCACGATTCGCGGCTCGCCCGAATCTGCGCGACGTTCCTCGACGACCCGCGTTTCGCCGGCCCGGCCGCGCGTCGCCACCCACGCGACGATCAGACTCGTGGGGATGCCCGCCGCCACGCCGGCGACGACGCCAACAATCACGGCCGTCGCTTCGGCTGAGAGCCGCTGGCCGACGACGACGGCGAGGCTCGCGGCGAAAACGATCAGAGCAATGAGAAGGATGGTCTTGTATTTCATCTTCTGACCCCTGCCAGCGCGGCTCGCCACTCGTCCGCCGACACATACGCCGCTTGAAAGCGCGTGACCTGGCCCGAGGCAACCGCGATAAAATCCCCGCGCCCAGTGAGTTTTTCCGCGCCGGTGCTTCCGAGGCCGGCGGCGACTCGCGCGTCGTC
>JACQED010000164.1 GCA_016200785.1 Chloroflexota bacterium | reverse complement strand
TCGCGACGATCCGATCTTCCAGACCGTGATCCCCGGCTGGAACGAGCACATCTACATCGGCAACGTCCTGCCGCGCGAGCCGCTGTTACTGCGCTTCGTCCGGCACGCGAGTAAGAACGTCAAAGGCTTACACATCCCGCCTTACGCCAATGGCTTCACCGCGATCGTGCAAGTGGCGAAGAAGAATCCCGGCGAGCCGAAAAACGTCGCGCTGGCAGCCTTCACCGCGCACGTCAACATTCGTGTCTGCATCGTCGTCGATCCCGACGTGAACATCTACGATCCCGCCGACGTGTTGTGGGCGCTGACCAGCCGCGTGGATTGGGGCCGCGACACCTTCACCGTGCCGGGCGCGCAGGGACACGAGATGGACCCGGCCAACGACTCGCGCGGCGTGGGGACGAAGATCGGGATTGACGCGACGGAAAAGGGGAGACGGGAGTATGGGGCGAGGGTGAGATACAACGCGGTTGAGTTAGCGAAGTATCTGGGCGGAGGGTAATTAGCAATTGGACATCGGATTGCCGTCGTCGTTCGCCGAGAGTATACTTGTCACCGTCGGAAAGATAAGACTATTACCATCGCAGAGATTTTGCCCGCTATTCGACAACTGCCTGCGTTGGAAAGACTCAGGCTCATTCGTACTGAAACCCGCTTGCCCTAGCGGAGGTATTCATGCTCACCGTCACCCTCAAGCCAGACATGGCCGAACAGATCAACCAGATGGCCAATAGTAATCAAGCCACTGCCGAAGATTTCGTCGATTCAATTCTTCGACAGCACGTTCGAGCATTCCGCCGCGAGAAAATTCGCGCAGAGTCCAATGCGTTCGAGGAACAGAAGCAATCACTACTAGATCAATATCGGGGTGAATACGTCGCCGTTCACGAAGGCAAAGTGATCGACCATGACCCGAGCCTTCGTGCGCTTCACCTGCGCGTCTTTGCCAAATTAGGTCATACGCCTGTACTGCTCAAGAAGGTGACTGATGAGCCGGATCGGGTATTGGTCTTCCGAAGCCCCAAAATAGTCAGAAACGGCGCATGATATTCCGCGACAGCAGAAATTACTTTCCGCCCGCACCGGAAACAGAAGTCGTTTTGTCCACCCCGGCGGAGAATCTGCACATTGGCCCACTCCGCGCTCTCATTGACACGGGCGCAGACGCCACGATTGTTCCCCTGAATCATCTGGAAACCGTGAGTGCGCTTGAAACTATCACGATGTCGGTTCGTGGCCAATGGGGTGAGTCCCGCTCCGTAATGCTGTACATCGTGGACTTGAGGATCGGGGACATCTCCTTGCCCCAAGTGGAAGTCGTCGGCGACGATCTCTCGGACGAAATCGTGCTTGGCAGGGGTGTCTTGAACTTGCTACGCATCTTCCTAGACGGCCCAGGCGAGACCATCGAGATAACCGAGTAGAGTTTGGGATTTGGCCCTTGGGATTTTGGATTTCTACACCGGCCTCCACCTCGCCCTCCCCTCCAACAACCTCTCGGTCCCTGCCCGCATTGCTAAACTCTGCGCCGATTTCTGCGCTTCCCTCAACAGTGCAGGTTCGTCCAAATGGCGGAAGACGCCGTCTTCGAGAAGAACGTGACCGTCAACGACAGTCGTCACCACATTCGCCTCGCCCGCCGAATAGACCAACGTCGCCAACGGATCGTGCACCGGCGTCGCTTTGGGCGTGAACGGGTCAAGCAAAAAGAAATCCGCCTTCTTGCCAGGCTCGATTGATCCGACCTCGGCCCCCAGCCCGACGGCCTTCGCGCCGCCGCGCGTCGCCCAATCCAGCGCCGTCTGCGCCCGAACGACCGAAGCGTTGTGCGCGGCGACCTTCTGTAACAGCGCGCCGAACTTCAACGACTCCAGCATGTCTTGACTATTGTTGCTCCCGGCCCCGTCGGTTCCGAGGCCGATGGTCAGACCCGCTTCGGCCATCCGCATGATGGGCGCAACACCCGAGCCGAGATACATGTTGCTCACGGCATTGTACGAAACGGTGACGCCGTGCTTGGCGAACAGGGCAATGTCCTCGTCGTCCATATCAACGCAGTGAACGGCCAAGAGGTCGGGGCCGAGCAGTCCGGTGTGAGCCAGCATGGGCACGGTGCGGCGGCCAAAGCGATCCAGCGAGCAAGCGTTGTCGAACGCCGTCTCGTTGATGTGCATCGTGATCGGCATCTGGTTCTCATCGGCGCAACGGCGCACAGCGCGCAGTCCGGCTTCGGTGACGCCCCAGATCACGCCGACGGAAAGCCCCACGCCGATCCGCCCATCGGACGCGCCGTGCCAGCGGGCGTGCAATTCGGCGGCGTGGTCGAGACACGTATCGCAGGAATGGATGAGGGCCGGGGCCACGCCGTACTGCTCGCCGAAATCGTTGACCATGCGCGAGTACCGTCCGCGCAATCCGCTGTCGGCCATCGCCCGGATGACCGCCTCATGTAATGCCGGGTCTCCGACCGGATACATGAAATCCACGACGGTCGTCGCGCCACTGCGGAGATTCTCCAGGCAGCTCACCAGCGTAGCCAGATAAGTTTCCTCGGCACTCATCGTCACCGCCGTCGGGAACGTAACGGCTTGGACCCACTGCTCCACGGCCATGTCCTCGCCCAACCCTTTGACCGCCGACTGAAACAAATGCGTGTGGGTGTTAACTAGTCCGGGGAACAGTGCTCGGCTGCTGGCGTCAATCACTTTGGACGCGGCGAACTTCTGCGCGATCTCAACCGTCGGTCCGACGGCAACAATGGTCGCGCCCCGGACTGCAACGGCTCCATCCTCAATCACCTCGCGCCGATCGTTTTGCGTGACGATCAGCGCGTGCTGAACCAGCAGCTCAACGTTTTGCATGAGCGATTTCCTTCAATACGCCGAGGGCGGCCAACCGGCGAGGATTGATCACAACACGAGGGAGGAAGAATAAGACAGGTGCACGACTGCGAGGATTGTAGCACCGCCGCGCAGCCACTGTCAATCTGGATCGTCCCATGAAACTTGACACGCCGATTGACCTGTGCTAACTTGAAGCCAATCATTCCTCTGTGATGGGAGGGTCTATGCCAACTCGCTCGCGCGAGTATCACCGCCCGACCGATTTGCCCGACGCGCTGAAGTTACTGCGCCGCCGTGATGTGCGCACGATTCCCCTAGTCGTCGGCCCGAAGCCGCCGCCGAATCCGTATGCCGAAGCCGAAGCGGTCGTCGATCTAAGCCGGCTCAACCTCGCCTACGTCAACCCAACCGACAATGGGATAATTCACATCGGCGCGATGACGCCTCTGCAAGACCTGATCGACTCGCCACTGCTGAGTTCGCAGGCTAACGGCCTCCTGCCTCATGCAACCCAACACGTCGCCCATTATGGCCTGCGCCACCTGGCAACAGTCGGCGGGGCAGTCTTGTCGCGCGAAGGCCCGCCCGAAGTTCTGCTCGCTCTGCTCGCGCTCGATGCGATTGTCGCCCTGCGCGGCAACGGGAGACGCGGGATGGCCCTGCCCGACTTTCTCGCCGCCGATGCCGCGCCGGGCGAAATGGTCGCCGAAGTGAATTTCCGCCGCCTGCCTGAGACGAAAGTCGGCGGCGCGTTGGAGCGCGTCGCCCGCACCCCGCGTGACGAGGCGATCGTCGCCGCGGTTGCCGTCGTCGAACTGGCCGACGGCGGCGCGTGCCGTTCGGCGCGGGTGGCGGTAGCCGGGGCCGGCCTTCGTCCATTCCGCGCGACATCAGCTGAGAAACTTCTTGAAGGCCAATTGCTCGACGACGATCTACTGCGCCGGGCCGCCGAGTCCGTTCGGTCAGCCTCGTCGCCCGTCGGCGATTATCGCGGCAGTGCGGACTATCGGCGCGAGATGGCGGCTGTGCTGGCGCAGCGCGCGCTGACGCGGGCGTGGGAAAGAGCGAAATGAACGCTCAATTCACCCTCAACGGGAATCCGGCACAACTCGATTGCGCGCCGGACGAGTCGCTCATGGTGGCTTTGAGACGCTCCGGGTGTTGGAGCGTGAAGCATGGCTGTGAGACCGGCGACTGTGGCGCGTGTTCGGTGATCCTCGACGGCAAGCTCACGCCCACCTGCGTCCTGCTCGCGCCGCAAGTGGATGGTCATTCGGTTGTCACCCTCGAAAGCCTCACGCCTGATCAAACGCCGCACGCGATTCAACAGGCGTTCATAGACACAGGCGCGATCCAGTGCGGCTACTGCACGCCGGCGATGATCCTCGCGACGAAACTTCTGCTCGAAAAAGAAAAGCGCCCGACCGAGGCACAGGCCGCCGCTGCGTTGAGCGCGGTGCTGTGCCGTTGCACCGGCTACAAGAAACCGGTGCAGGCTGTGCTGCGCGCGGCGGCGGCCATGCGCGGCGAGACGCTCCCGCCCATCGGCCCGCGCGCCGACGGCATTCCGTTCGAGGCCGTGTTCGGGCGCGGGCGCGACGTGCCGCCGAGCGAATTGCCCGACTACCCCTCCGGCCCCAGCGGCGCGGGCGGCACGCGAACGCAAACGATCTTCGCTTTCCCCGTTGTGCTCGAGTCGCCGCAGCCGAAAACCGACGTGGTCGGCCACCCTGAGCCGAAGGTCGACGCGGTGAAACTCGCCAAAGGCAAGCCGGTCTTCGCCGACGACGTGGAGTTGCCGGGGATGCTTCACGCGGCCCTGCTGACCAGCCCGCACGCGCACGCCCGGATCAAGAACATTGATGCTGCGAAAGCTCGCGCCCTGCCCGGCGTTTACGCCGTGCTCACTTACAAAGATATTCCGCGCGTCATCTACGCTTCGGGCGGCCAGTCGTACCCCAACCCGCACCCGTGGGATCAGGTGTGCCTCGACAACAAAGTGCGCTACGTCGGCGATCGCGTGGCCGTCGTCGCGGCGGAGAGTCCGCAGATCGCCAACGAGGCTCTGAAACTGATCGAGGTCGAGTACGAAGTTTTGCCCGCCGTCCTCGACCCGGTCGAAGCGATGAAAGACGGCGCGCCGCTCATCCACGACGAGCCGGACGCGGTGAAGATTCACGACGCGCGGCACAATATCGCCATCGTGAACGACGCCGTCGTCGCGGATGTCGAAAAGGGGCTGAAGGAGTCCGATCACGTTTTCGAGCGCACGTATTTCGTCTCACAGGTTCAGCAAGGCTCGATCGAGCCTCACATCGTCGTGACGTATTGGGATGAAGATGACCGGCTCGTCGTCCGCACCAGCACGCAGGTGCCGTTCCACGTTCGGCGAATGCTCTCGCCGCTCCTGGGCCTGCCGCTCAAGCGCATCCGCGTCGTCAAACCGCGCATCGGCGGCGGGTTCGGCGGCAAGCAGGAGATGCTGATCGAGGACCTGTGCGCGCATCTCACACTCGCGACCGGCCACCCCGTGCGATTCGAGTACACCCGCGAGCTGGAGTTCACCAGTTCGCGCTCACGTCACCCGATGAAAATCAAGTATCGGGCCGGCGTGATGAAAGATGGCGCCCTGCACGCGCTCGATATGCACGTCATCTCGGACACGGGCGGCTACGGCACGCACGGACTCACCGTCGGAACGGTGACTGGCCTGCGCGGCCTCTCGACGTATCGTTGCCCAAACATGCGCTTTCATCTCGACGTGGTGTACACCAACAAGCCAACGCCCGGCGCGTTCCGCGGCTATGGCGCTACCCAGGCCGAGTTCGCGCTCGAAAGCCTTATGGAGGAAATCGCCGCTCATCTGAAACTCGACCCGGTAGATTTCCGCATGCATAACGCCGTGCGCGTGGGCGACGTAGTCCCACTGGCGA
>JACQED010000163.1 GCA_016200785.1 Chloroflexota bacterium | reverse complement strand
GTGATCATTGGCGGCATACACGGCGGTTCGGAATGGGCGACGACCGATCTCGTCGCGACAGCCGCCGAATACTTTCGCCTGCATGCCGCCGATATTCCCCCGCCGCTGAATCTCGTTTTCATCCCCTCAGCCAACCCCGACAGCCTCGCCGTCTGTCACACGCGCGCCGGGCGCTTCAACGCACATCAAGTCGATCTCAATCGTAACTGGGATTGCGGCTGGAAAGCGACGTCGAAGTGGAATGAGACGACCGTAAGCGGCGGCTCGGCCCCGTTCAGCGAACCCGAGACGCAAGCCCTGCGCGACTATCTCATCGGCCTCCGCCCCGCCCTCGTCGTCTTCTATCACAGCAAAGCCGGCACGGTGGGGGCCGGCGTTTGCGCCGAATCGCTCCCGGCGTCCGAAGAAGCCGCCCGCCTCGTCGCGAAGATCACCGGCTACAGTTACATTGATTGGCCATTCTACGAAGTCTCCGGCGACGCCGTCGGCTATCTCAATCAGCAGGGCATCCCGGCGATTGAAATTGAGTTGTGGACACACTCGAATATGGATTGGGAGATCAACCTCGCGGGAATGAGGGCGATAATGGAGTGGGCTGAGGGAAATTCCAAACTCCAAAGCCCAAACTCCAAAGCGCCGTGATCCGTTCGTAAGTAGCCGGCGGCCACATTTCGGATATAATCGGGCGAGCGGCAAATGCTTGAATTGCTGAGAGGTGTGAAATGACAACTCTGACGCTCGAACTCCCACAACATCTGGCCGAGAAACTGGCCGGGGCTGATCACCAAACGGTGGTGGAGGCTCTCGAAATCGGCCTGGCCTTAAGGACATCCGAGGGTGATGGACAGGCCACTGAACACCCTCACATCATCCGAGTGCCGGGAATCCTGAGCGGTCGGCCGATCATTCGCGGCTCGCGCATTCCTGTGTGGCAAGTCGCACATTCGATTATTCATTTGGGCGATACGGTTGAAGATTATCTGACCGACCATCCTCATCTGGTGGCCGCTGAGATATACGACGCCCTCAGTTATTACTTCGACCATCGGGAGGCGGTTGAGAGGGAAATCGAGGAAAACAAGACGGAAAACGTCGTCAAGGCAGTGGGCATGACCATCGACGCGCGAGGCTTTGCTCACTTCTCTGAAGAAGAGTCGGCTGACCGTGAACGATAGCCTCGCCTTGTTTATCCAACTCTATACGGATGAGGACGTCACCACAGCCCTGGCCATCCAACTGCGCCAGCGTAGCTTCGTTGCCCGAAGCGCAAAGGAAGCCGAGATGACGGGGCAGGACGACGAAGCCCAGTTGGCCTACGCGACTTCTCAGAACATGGCAATCATGACCTCCAACGAAAAGGACTTCGCCTTGCTGGCGAAGAATTGGGCCGCCGACGAGCGACAGCACGGCGGCATTATCATCGCCGAGAAGTTTAGCCGGCGTCAGTTCGGCGAACTTCTGCGCCAGACGCTTCGACTTCTGGATGCTGTTTCGGCTGACGAAATCCGAAATGCCTTTCTGTATCTGTCTCAATTTCGCTGATGGTGAAGTGAGTGAGGAGAGCAATGCCCATCAAGCCCGGCGACAAACTCGATCAATACGAAATCATCGCAGAACTCGGACGCGGCGGCATGGCGACGGTGTTCAAGGCTCGCCAGCGATCCATGAATCGCGAAGTCGCGATCAAAGTCCTGCCCGAGCAGTTCCTCCACGACCCCAACTTTCTCGCGCGCTTCACGAACGAAGCGAGAGTGATCGCCGGGCTGGAGCATCGCAGTATCCTGCCGGTCTACGACTACGGCGAAATCGGCGGCGCGCCGTACATCGTGATGAGGCTGATGCCCAGCGGCTCGCTGAGGACGCGCCTGAAGTCGGGGCCGATCCCGGCGGCTGAAGTCGTGCGGCTCATCGGGCAAATTGCCGAGGCCCTCGACTTCGCCCACGCGCGCGGCGTCATTCACCGCGACCTCAAGCCCGACAACGTCCTGCTCGACGATCAGGGCAACGCCTACCTCTCCGACTTCGGCATCGCCAAAGTGATCGAGTCCACCGCGCAGACCACCGGCTCGATGATCGTCGGCACGCCGAGTTACATGTCGCCGGAGCAGGCCAAAGGCCAGAAGGCCACACGCCTCTCGGACCTCTATGCCCTCGGCGCGATGACCTTTGAACTTCTCACCGCCCGACCGCCGTTTCAGGCTGACGACATCATCGCGCTTCTCTTCAAGCACGCCAACGACCCGGTTCCGCCCATCCGCGATTTCAACTCCAACGCGCCCGAGGCACTGCAAGCCGCTATCGAAAAGGCGATGGCGAAACAGCCCGACGATCGCTACCCGACGGCGCGCGAGTACGCCGCCGATCTCGAACGGCGATTGCGCGGGGAATCGCCCGCGGCGACGATGTTCGAATCCCCGCCGACGCAGGCGGCGCGAACTGTGCTTGAAACGCCGCGCCCGACCAGCGCCGGGCCAACCGTTCTGGAGACGCCGCACCCACCTCCGCCCGTCGCTGCGCCGCGCGCGGCCGCCCCGACACCGGCCGCGCCGCCGCCCCCTGCTCCGTCGGCAAAGACTCAGCGGCGCGGATCGGGTTTGTGGATCGGCCTAGGCGCGGCGGGATGTCTTTTGGTATTGATTGCCATTGTTGCGATCGCTTTGGCGAGCGGCGTCGGCTCGGCATTGTTGGGCAGATCGGGCGGTGTCACGGCGACCGCGCCGGTAACGGGGCAGCCCGCGCCTCACCGGGCGACGGACCCGCCGCACCCCACGGTTGCCTCAGCGCCATCTGTTGATCCTGTCGTCGCGACCAAGATGGCCGAGGAGTCACTGCTGGCGACGAAACAGGCGGAGGACTCTGCGCTCGCCACGAAGCAGGCCGCGACCGCGGCTACAATCGAGGGCGTTTGGCTCGGCACGCTTTTCGAAACGACTGGCGACAAGCGCAAATTCGAGGCCGAACTAGAGATCAAGCATGATCCTGCCAGCGGCGCTGTTGCGGGCGTTATCGTCACTCACCTGTCCGACGGCTCGCTCAGGGAAGTTCACGACGTGCAAGGGAAGTTCGACGGGCATGCCTTCTTTTTCGACGAGAAAGAAGGGCGTCATTATTGGGGCAACGTGGCCGGGGATCGTCTCCAAGGCATAGCGGCGTGGGGATGCTACGAGTGCGATAAGGTCTGGGGAGAATTCAACATGACCCGGCAAAGCTCGGCCCCGGCCAGCGGTGGAGCGACGTCTAATGCGGTTGAAATTGTGGAGGCGTCGCCACCGGTGGCAGACGGCCTCAAGCAGGGCGCATCCGTCACCGTCGTCGTGCGCTTCAGCCTTGCGGCTGACACGGGCAGTGTAACCGTTTGGCTGGAGAGGTTTCAAGATGCCGCGTGCAAGACACTCGGCGCTGGCCCGGATGGAGGCTCGACGCTCACCGGCCTTCCGGGCGAACTTGTCAAGGGCGGCAACGGTGAACTCAAGTTGACTTTTCCGGCGACCAAATTCGACTCGCCCTATGTTGGAGTCGGAGCCAGATTGTGGGATGCGAACCTGGTCACAGAGTTGGCAGTGGATTTGAGGTACACCAACTGTTATCGGGTCAATCAATAGGTAGAGACGACCCGGCGGGTCGTCTTGGCCGATTGAAAGCGCGAACGCGCCTAAAGGCCGCGCCTCACTGCTCTGGAAATGAAAGCGGGTGATGGGATTCGAACCCACGACTCACTGCTTGGGAAGCAGTTGCGCTACCACTGCGCTACACCCGCGACTACGCCCGCATTTTACACCAAGACTCCGGGCGATGGCAACCCCATCTGCCTTTGCGGAATCAAGTTCTCCACAGTCACGGGCGAGGCAAAATGCGCCGCGCTACGTCCCCTGCACGACGATCATATTTGACACCGCGTATTTGTGTCGCAGTTGCTTCGCCGCACTGTACTCTTCGGACGTCCACCACTTCTTCGCCTGAGCAACGCCCTCGAATTCCAGCACGACAAGTCGCTTTGGACTCCAGTCACCCTCGAGCGCCTCGACCGCGCCGCCCCGCACGATGTATCTGCCGCCGTGAGCGGCAACAGCCGGGGCGGCCATTTTCTTGTACTCCTCGTATCCTGCCGGGCCGGTCACGGTGATGTCTACGATAACGTATGCCGCCATTTCGATTCCTCCAGCAGCGGAAAGTATAGATGAAAGCCACGGCGAGTCAACTCTGGTTCAGACAGCCACCGCCGTCGAATGATGTACAATGGCCTGGTATGCGTCTGGGCCTCGCTCGGCTTTCCGAGCGCACCGTTCGTCTTCTCACGTTCATCGTCACCTTCGCTCTCGGCCTCGCCGTCACGTCCAGCCACTTCCACATGATCGACGAAGGCTCGATGCTCGTCACCGCCGTCAACATCGTGGACCGGGGTGAGTTCCACACCAACCAACTCGGCTGGGCGCAGTGGTCAGACCGGCCGGGGAATCAAATCGGGTTTATCTCCGATAGCGGCGACGTGTATTCCAAGAAAAGCCCGCTGGTGATTGCGCTGATGACGCCCCTGGTCGCGCTCGCGCGGCTATTCCCCGCCCTGGGATTGACTCGCACGGCTCTCCTGCTCGGGCCGACCTTCACCGGGCTGACTGCTTCGCTGCTCTACGCTTTCTCACAGGAACTTGGCTACAGCCGCGCCTCCGGGATTCTGGCGACGATGGCATTTGTCACCGGCACGATGGCTTTGATGTATGCCAAGACGGCCCTCGGAGAACCCGTCGCCAGTCTTGGCCTGCTGACGGCGTTGTTCGCTCTGCATCGCGCCGGGAAACAGAAGGCATCCTCTCAGCCCGAAATCTTGTGCGGCGCCGGCCTCGCGCTCGCCATCGGAACCAGCGCGGTGTATGCTCTGCTCGTCCCGGTCTTCGCAACGGCGTTGGCCGTCGTTGGGCGGAAACAGACGTCCCTGCGAACGCACGCTGCTCGGCTCGTCCGCTTCGGCCTGCCGGTGGCGGCGATGGGCGCGGGGCTGGCCGGCTACAACTTCGTCCGGTTCGGCAGCCTTTTGCAGACGGGCTACCACTTCATCGCAGGACAAGAGAGCTTCACCACGCCGCTGTGGTGGGGAATCGCGGGGCTTACGGTCAGCCCGGCGCGCGGTTTCCTGTGGTACAACCCGCCGGCGCTGCTCTCCATCGCGAGTTGGCCGCGCTTTCACCGCGCGCATCGGTGGCTCAGCTGGGCGATGCTCGCGGTCATCGCCGTGCACCTGCTCGTCTTCGGACTGTGGTGGGAATGGTGGGGAGGCGCATGGGGGCCGCGCTATCTTCTGCCAATCGTGCCGTTCGTGATACTTGCCTGCCTGCCGCTCTTCGAAAGGGCTGTCGAGGCCAATCAATTGACGCGCGCCGGAGTCTCGGCAATCCTTCTCGCCGGCCTCGTCGTCCAGATCGCGGCGGTGGCAATTGACTACAACACTTACGATGGCGAACTCGAAGCCCAGCGCCCCGCCCCGCCCGGCCCGCGACTCTACTATCACGATCCGGCGTTAGTCTACGACGTGGCGCGCTCGCCGATCGTCGTACACTTCCAGAGGCTGTTCTCGTCCGACCTGGATTTCGCCTGGCGACCGCTCGCGCGGCCAGCCGCGTCGATCCCTGAAATAGTCTCTGACATTCGGTCGCAGGCTCGCGCGCGCGATGTGATCGTCTACCTCGCGCCCGAATTGATCGACCCGCTGATTGACGCGCGAGACCTTCCCCCGGTGTACGGCCTGCCGGTGAACGTTCGGGCGGCCGACGCGGCGGCGGCACGTCTGTTCCTGCGTGCCCTGAGACAAGCCACTCGAGTGTGGTTGATCACGTGGTATCGGCCAGGCGATCCGGCGAACTGGTACGAGGCGCGATTGCGCGGGAGCTGGGCCAGCGTGAGCGAGGAATCGCTTGACGGTTACCGCGTCATGTTGTTTGCCCTCACGCCGGAGGTCACTTCCAGCCGGCCGGCCAATTATTTCTTCGGCCCCATTCGGCTGACGCGCTACCATACTCAGGCACAGGGCAACACTCTATTTGTCGAACTGGGTTGGGAGGCCGCGGGCGCGCTATCAGAGGATTACGTGACGTTCGTTCACGTCGTCGGCGCGGATGGATCGCTGGTCGCCGGGCAGGATCGGCAGCCTCTCGGCGGCTACCGGCCTACGAGCACATGGCGGGTCGGCGACGAGATCGAAGATCGTTTTGCCTTCAGCCTCACGCGCGATCAACTTGCAGGCACACAGGTGGAAGTCGGCTGGTATTCGTGGCCTGCGCTTGAGCGTCTGCCCGCCACAGACCCGGCCGGCCAGCGCATTGCGGGCGACAGCGTGCCTCTGCGGTAGCGATTGTGATGCTGGCCTACTCTTCGCGGGTCGTTATGCCGAAAAGACTCAGGAAAGACGAGGAGAAGATCAATTGCGTGCCGCTCACTGAAAGCGTCAACGCGATTAGGCCGGTACGCAGTTCGAAGATATTCTCGAAATGATGCTCGGCCCACACGACGACGATCTTCGCGCCCAGCCCAAGGCCCGCCGCGAGCAGGATCAGGCCGATCAGCAAGCCGCGTTCAAGCGAAAAGCGCGACCGAAGCCAGGCCAGCCATGGGTCGGGACGCTCTAGACCGCGCGCGGCCAGATAGGTCTTGGCCGAAAGGCCCAACAGCAACAACTGCAAACCTAACAAAGCCAACGCGCTCCCCACGATCATGTAGTGGAAGTCAATGAAATACGACCCGACTACGATCGGGCCGCCGGCCAGCGCGATCAGCGGGAGCCAGCCCAGCACCATCAACAACACGCCGGGCAGAAGGAACAGATGCGTCGGACTGCGCAGAAGCATGTAGCGCAGATGACGCCACCCGTCGCGGAACGAGCGTAGTTTCGACTCGCCTGCGCGCGGATAATACGTGATCGGCACCTCGGCGACTTTGAGGCCCGCCTGCCCGGCGGCGATAATCATCTCCGAGGCAAACTCCATTCCGGTCGTGCGCAGGTTCAGCCGGTCGTAAGCCTCACGCGTGAATGCGCGCAGGCCGGTGTGTGCGTCGGAGGCTCGCAGGCCGAACAGCAAATTGAGCAAGCCGGTCAAGATCGGGTTGCCGACGTAGCGATGGAGCCAGGGCATCGCGCCGGGTTTGATCGTCCCGCGCAGGCGCGAGCCAAGCACCATGTCGGCCCCTTTTCGCAGTTCGGCGACGAGGGCCGGCACTTCGCCGAGATCGTAGGTGTCGTCGGAGTCGGCGATGACGATGTATTGGCCGCGCGCTTCGGCGATGCCCTTCAGGTAGGCGCTGCCGTAGCCGCGCCGAGATTCGTGTGCCACGCGCGCGCCGGCCTCGGCGGCCATGGCAACCGAGCGATCGGTCGAGCCGTTATCGGCGACGACGACCTCGCCGTCCAGGCCGGCGGCGGCAAACGCCGCCCGCGCTTTCCGGACACATGCGCCGACCGTGCGCTCTTCGTTCAGGCAGGGGAGGACGACGGAGACTTGGGGCATCGTTCGCCAGGACCCGGAGTATAATGTCAAAGCCCGTGAATGCCAAGATTGTTCGGCGCCTGATTCTGGCGGCCCTGGTGATTCTGCTGATCGTGGTGGCCGCCGGCCTTAAGTCGATCTTCGTTCGGCGTGAGGCGTTTCAGCGCGGCGTCGTTTACGCCTCGTGGTGGCACGGCGAATACTCCAGCGCGGAATCGGACACGACGCT
>JACQED010000162.1 GCA_016200785.1 Chloroflexota bacterium | reverse complement strand
TTGGCCAGGCATTAAAATCAAAAGTCCGGGGGAAGCCCTTTCGAATGGGCCTTGCTGCCAGCCAGAATCCGTCCGGTGAGGGATAGGAGCGGGACTGGCCACCCCGAACTTTCTGATCGAACTATACGCTCGAACTTTCTAATTGTCAATGATCGATACGGCACAGACTCCAGAAGAGCTCATCACCACCCTCCCCGGCCTGGTCAACGCCCATTTGCACAGCCCCTACGGCCCGCAATATCGCGGCGTCACCCGCTCGCGCCCTTTTGAGGCGTGGCTGGGCGACATCATGGCCCGCGAGGATCGGCCAGCCACGCCGGAGGAGATCGCCGCGTGCGCGCTCGTCACCGGATTGGAGAATCTGTCCGCCGGCAACACCGCCCTCGTGGATCAATACTTCGGGCCGCAGACCAAAGAGCACGTTTACTCACTCGCCCGCGCTTACGAGGAACTTGGCCTGCGCGCGTGGGTCTTCGTGACTGTCTCCGACTTGCCTTATCTCTGCTTCACCACAGAATCCTTTCCTCGCTTCCCCAAAGCCATCCCGCTCGCCGAACTGCCTGAGGCGGCACTGCCGCTCATGCAGACCTCGCGCTACGAAGATCAACTGAGCGCCGTCGCCGACATCATTCGTGGATGGCAAGGCAGTCGGGTGAAGATTGGACTTGCACTGAGCAATCCGGTGTGGTGCAGCGATGATCTTCTGCGCGACGCCGCGCAACTGGCCCGCGAGTTGGACTCGCCCGTCGTGATTCACGCCGAAGAGTCGCCGACTCAGCGAGAGGTTGCTCTCTCCCAATGGGGCATGAGCGGCATCCGGCGGCTGGCTGAATTCGGCCTCCTGTCACCGCGCACGCTCCTCCCCCACGCGGTGCAAATTGACGACGCCGACATTCAACTCTTGGCAGAACACGGCGTGTCAATCTCGCACAACCCCATCAGCAATCTCAAACTCCAGACCGGCATCGCGCCCATCGGCAGGATGATCGCGGCGGGCGTCAACGTCTGCCTCGGCAGTGACGGGCAAGGCTCCGGCGACTCGCAAAGCCTTTTCTCGGTTTTGAAATTTGTGGCCGCGCTCGCCGGCCTCAATGGACTGCGCGACCTCGAGGGCGTCGTCGAAGAGATCGCTTTGCCCCTGGCAATTGAAAACGGCCGCCGCCTGTGGTTCGAAGGCGACCTGTCCCGCGACTCCATCGAGTTTAGCCAGCCTCTCGGCCCGTACGCTTACGCGTGGGACGATCCGGTTCCTCACATCGCCGAAGTCTACGTGGACGGAGTCCCCAGACTCGGGGACGCCCGCCGCCTCGTGCGTGAGAAAGGCGCCGACCGAATCGTGAACGAACTGAGGGCGCAAGCGGCGAACCCCGAACGCGCGGCCCGCGCCGAGAGATTCGCCGCCATCGGCGCGCGACAGGCCCGATCTCGCTAATGACAAAATCCATTCGCTCTCCGCGATTCACCGAGACCATGGTATTGATCGTCACCATCCTCGGCACCGGCATGGTCTACCTCGATCAGACCGCCATCACCGTCGCCCTGCCCCGCATGCAGATCGCGCTGAAGGCTGACGTCGGCGGACTGCAATGGCTGATTGACATCTACATCCTCACGCTGGGCGTGCTATTGCTCATCGGCGGCGCGCTGGGCGACCGCTATGGCCGCGTGCGCGTCTTCATCATCGGCACGGTGATATTCGTCGGTTCCTCGATTATCTGTGGCGCGGCCAACTCGCTCGGCCTGCTGATCGCGGCACGCGCCGCGCAGGGCGTGGGCGGCGCGCTCCTCGTCCCCGGCGGGCTGGCGATCGTCAACGCCACCGTCGCCCCGGAACGGCGCGGGCGCACCCTCGGCCTCTGGGCGACCTTCTCACCCCTCATCACGCTCAGCGCTCCGCTGCTCGGCGGCTGGCTGGTGGACAACGTGTCGTGGCGCGCGGTCTTCTTTCTCAACGTCCCGTTGGGCGTAGTCGCGCTCATTGTCGCGGCCCGTTCCGTGCCCGAAAGCCGCGACGAACATGCGCCGGAGCGATTGGACTGGCCGGGCGTTGCCGCGCTCATGGCGGGCCTGGGCGGCGTGCTGTTCGGATTGATCGAGGGGCCGCACCTCGGCTGGAACCATCCACTCGTCGCAGTCACGTTGATCGCCGGCGCATTGGGCTTGGCCGCGTTCGTCGTCGTCGAATGGCGCAGTCCCGCGCCGCTCCTGCCGCTCGGCCTGTTTCGCAACCGCACCTTCACCGGCATCAATGCGATGACGACGATCCATTACCTGGCCTTGAGCAGCATATTTTTCTTTCTCACCCTCAATTTTCAACAGGCGCAAAAGTATCCCGCCTTCATCGCCGGGCTGGCCCAGATGCCCATCAGCCTCACGGCGGTGCTCCTCGCGCGCCCGGTGGGCCGGCTTACCGACCGCATCGGCCCGGCGCCGCTGATGACCGCCGGCGTCCTGCTGACCTGCGGCGCATTTTTGCTGTTCACCTGGCCCGGAGTCGGCGCGATGTATTGGACGACTTTTCTGCCCGCGGCGCTGCTCTACGGCGTGGGCCTCGGCCTCACCGTCGTCCCGCTGACGGCTGTGGCGCTCGGCTCACTGCCGGCCCGCTACTCTGGGATCGCCTCCGGCTTCAATCACGCCGTCACGCGCGTCGGCCAGATGATCGCGGTCGCCGTCTTCGGCGCGGTGATGGCGAGCGCGTTCCGCGCCGGACTGATCGCGCGCACCGCCGATCTTCCGCTGGGCGCATCGGCGCGAACCCAACTGCTCGCAGAAGCGCGCAACCTCGGCGCGACCCGGCCCCCCTCGTCGCTCGCGCCCGATCTCGCCCGCGCGACCGAGGCCGCCATCCGGCTGGCTTTCGTGGACGGCTTCCGGCAAATCATGATCCTGTCGGCGGTTCTCGCGCTCGTTGGACTCGTCATCATGCTGGTGCTCGTCCGCTACCGGCCCCACAGCGCCGACGATTCCCGCGTCGCCGCCAAGCCCGAGACGACGACGGCGAGCGCGGATTGATGGAGGTGCGTCACCATGCCAAGTATGATCGTCGCCCCTGAGCCTCCCGCCGTCGAAGAGGGCGCGAAAGTCTTGATGAACGGCGGCAACGCGATTGACGCCGCAGTCACCTGCGCCCTCGTTCAAGGCGTCGTCAACCCGCAGATGTGCGGCATCGGCGGTTACGCCCTGCTCAACGTGCGCCTCGCGGGTGAACGATCTCGTTCCATTGTTTTGGACGCGCCCGCCCTCGCCGGATCGAAGACGACTCCGGCGATGTGGCAAGACGAGTTCATTCGACTCAGCCCGGATGGCTGGGGATACTTTCTCAAGAACAAAGTCAACGACCTCGGCTACACCTCCATCTGCGCGCCCGGCACGGTGAAGGCGCTGTCGGCGATGCTCGAAGGCTGGGGCACGATCGCGTGGGAGCGCGCGGTTGCGCCGGCGGCGCGCATCGCCGAAGAGGGCTTCAAGGTGGACAGTCATCTTGCGGCGGGCTGGAAAACCCCGGCGGACTATCCCGAAGAATCCTCACTGCTCGACTACGTAAAGGGCAACCCGGAGGCAAGCCGCATCTACCTCAAAGGCGACGGGCGGTCTTACGAGGCCGGCGAGACTTTCCGCAATCCCGACTACGCCCGAACACTGCGCCAACTTGCCGAGCGCGGCGCGGACGACTTTTATCACGGCGGCCTCGCGCATCGAATGAGCGAAGACCTCACGGCCAACGGCAGTTACGTCACCGCGCAAGACTTCGCGGATTATCAACTCCGCGAGGCTCGGCCAGTCGTCGGCGAGTATCGCGGCCACCGAATTGAAACCAGCCCGGCCCCGCACGGCGGCCCGACGCTTATCGCCATCCTGAACATTCTCGAAGGCTACGACCTGCGCGCGCTCGGACACAATTCGCCCGAATACATTTATCGTGTCTCGATGGCAATGAAGGCCGCATTTGCCGATCGCAATCCCCGTCTCGGCGACCCGGCGTTCGTGGATGTGCCGCTTGAGTGGATGACCTCGAAAGCGCGCGCCGGGGAGTGGCGCGAGCACATCAACTCCGGCCAGCCCATCGCCGTCTCTCTCGCCGACCCGGAGCCGCCGGACACGACTCACTTGAGCGTCGTTGACAGAGACGGCAACTGCGTCGCGCTGACGCACTCGCTCGGCATGTCGTCGGGCGTGATCACGCCGGGGCTGGGATTCATGTACAACAACTCGATGGTGAACTTTCATCCGTTCCCCGACCACCCCAACTCCATCGCCCCGCGCAAGGGGCGCACCACCGGCATGACGCCGACCATCGTCTACCGGGACGACAGGCCCGCGCTGGTGATCGGCGCGCCCGGCGCAAGCCGCATCATCACCGCCGTCCTGCAAGTCATTCTCAATGTGCTCGACTTCGGCATGAGCATCGGCGAGGCGGTGCTCGCTCCGCGCTTCGATTGCCAGGGCGATCTCATCCGTTGTCACGCGCGTATCCCCGAATTCGTCTGCGCC
>JACQED010000161.1 GCA_016200785.1 Chloroflexota bacterium | reverse complement strand
TACTCCTGAGTCCCTATGCCCGAAACCACCCTCTTCACCAAAACCAAAACCGTGAGCATCGGCCTCGACCGGCCGTTCACGATCATCGGCGAACGGATCAACCCGACCGGGCGCAAGATGCTGGCCGCCGAGCTGGCCGCCGGCAATCTCGACCGCGTGCGCCGTGACGCTATCGCGCAAGTTGAGGCCGGCGCCCACCTGCTCGACGTGAACGCCGGCATCCCGCTGGTGGACGAACCCGCACTGCTGGCCGAGTGCATCAAACTCGTGCAGTCGGTCGTGGATGTGCCGATCTGTATTGACTCCTCGATTCCCGAAGCGCTGGAGCGCGGGCTTGAGGTTTATCAGGGCAAGGCGCTCGTCAATTCCGTGACGGGCGAGGATGAACGGCTGGAGAGGATTCTGCCGCTGATCAAGAAATACGGCGCGGCCGTCATCGGCATCAGCAACGACGAGACCGGAATCAGCGAAGACCCGGACGAGCGATTCATAATAGCCAAGAAGATCGTGGAGCGCGCGATCGACCACGGCATTTCCAGAGAAGACGTGATCATCGATCCGCTGGCTATGCCCATCGGCGCAATGGCGAGCGCGGGCAAGTCACTGCTCGCCCTCGTCCGTCGCTGTCACGAGGAACTTGGCGTGAATACCTCTTGCGGCGCGTCGAACATTTCGTTCGGCTTGCCCGACCGCCCCGCGCTCAACGCCGCATTTCTCGCGATGGCGATCGCCGCCGGGTTGACCGCCGCCATCACCAACCCGATCGAGCCGGACATCAAGAGCGCGATCATGGCGACCGACGTATTGCTGGCGCGGGATGAAAATTGCCTGGCCTGGATTCGCGCTCACCGGAAGGCAAAGGCGGATGCCGGGGAGACTCAAGCCAGCGCTCGTGAGCGGCGCGCATGATTTCATGCGAGCCGTTGAAGCTGCAACAAATGGACGCCCGGCACAAACCACTCTGCGCCGGGCATTCGATTCAAGCGCATGGGCAAATTCAGTGCGGGCTTGTGATTTCACTCTAATCCGGCTATGATTGCGCCCGATGGTTTGGGGGTGGTTGTCATCCGGTGATGGCCCCGGTCTTCAAAACCGTTGGTGGGTCGCTTGCGCGGGCCACGGTGGGTTCGACTCCCATCCATCCCCGCCTCGTCGAGGAGAAACTATGGTGCAAGAGACAACGACGTCTCAAGATGTTGCGGCGCGATTGAAGGCCGTGCTGATGGGCGTCATGGAGATCGAGGATACCACGCTGGGCCGCGCGGAGGAATTTGCCGCGCGCTTCCGAGGCCGCCTGCTGATTGATTCGGTGGAAGCCTACCGGCGCGTGTCCGAGGCCTTCCATTGGCTCGATCACACGGCGCTGTTTCGCCGCGAAGGCGAGGCCGACGTGATCCTGGCGATGCGTGGCACGATCCCGGTGCGCGAGTCACAGGCCTGGGTCAATGCGCTTCTTTTCACGCTCACCGTCCTCAGCGCGCTGATTACCGGCGGGATGCTCGACTATCAGGGTGAGGTCAATTCCCTTCGGGAATTCTTCGCCGTGGCGATCCAACAAATGCCGCACGGCCTGCCGTTCGCTCTGGCTATCCTGGGTATCCTCGGCACGCACGAACTCGGCCACTACTTCGCCGCGCGCTATCACAAAGTCGCCGTCACTCTGCCGTACTTCCTCCCGCTTCCGTATCCGCTCAGCCCGTTTGGCACGCTCGGCGCGTTCATCGCGCTCAAAGCGCCGCCGACGAACAAACGCGTTCTGCTCGACATCGGGCTGGCCGGGCCGCTGGCGGGATTCATCGTCGCCGTTCCCGTTTTGCTCTACGGCCTTTCAATTTCGCCGCTCACGCCGTTTCCTCCGAGCGGCCCTTACATGCTGGAAGGCAACTCCATATTGTACGCGGCGGCGAAATTCTTCGTGTTCGGGAAGTTCCTGCCGGGCGGGGGGCATGATGTGCTTTTGGGACAGGTGGCCTGGGCCGGATGGGCCGGCCTGCTGGTGACCGGCCTCAACTTGATCCCGGCCGGCCAACTGGACGGTGGCCACCTGTTGTACGTGCTGACGGGCAAGCGCGTCATGCGCATTCTATTGCCCGTGCTCGTCGGCATCCTGGCCGTGCTCGGAATCTTCTTCTGGCAGGGCTGGCTCCTGTGGGCTGTTCTTCTGATGGTGTTGGGCCGACGGTACGCGGAGCCGCTGGATCAGATCACGACGCTCGATCCGACGCGCCGCGCGCTGGCGCTCCTCGGTCTGATAATTTTCGTCCTCGTCTTCACCCCGTTCCCCCTGCGACAGTTCGGGCCGTAAGCCCTCACCCCCAACCCTCACCCCCGGCCCCTCTCCCTTTGGGAGAGGGGCCGGGGGTGAGGGTTATCCGGAAATCTTCAACGCAATATCCGTCACAAAATCCGGCACGTTGAGCGTGCGCTTCCCGGCGGAGACGTTCACCGTGCTGACGGTGGCG
>JACQED010000160.1 GCA_016200785.1 Chloroflexota bacterium | reverse complement strand
TGGTGGTCGACCTCACCGGCCCCGGTCGCCTGCTGATGCAGACCCGCTCGGTTGACGGCTTCGTGGGATGGATCAACAGCCGGGTCAGCCACCCGTCGCGATCGTCTTGAGAAGCGGCGCAGAAGCCTGCTTTCTACTTGAAAACAGGTTGCTCGATTGTAGAGAAGCGGGGTCCATATCGTCAGCCGGCCGTCACGCCGGGCACGGATAGACCCCGGCCTGCCGCCGTGATGCTTCGCGCTCCACTTGCCTTGAGCCAAAAGGAATATCGGATATGGAACAACCTGAAAAGGACAACCCATTAGAGACCATCGTGGCTGTGCTGATCGCGGTCGTGACTGTGATCGGCGCTGTCGCGGCTTGGCGAGCCTCGGTCGCCGCCGACGCCGCGGGCGACGCCGACTTTGCCGGGCTTAAGGCCACCCTCAACGCCGAGCAAACGCGCGCGCTCACCACTGTGAATGCCTACGAGCACTACGGCTCTTTTACCGCGTATTCGCGCTACAACGAACTGGGCAACGCGATCGGCGAAGACTTGCAGAAGGGGACCGAACTTACCGACGAACAAACTCTCCTGTTGGAGCGCCAGCAGGCCGAGGTATACGATCTGGCCCAAGCTAATCAGGATTTGTTCTCCCACCGTTTTTTGAGCCGGGACGGAAGTTACAGCGTTCAGCGCGAGTTGGGTGAAGCCTGGGCGGATACGGCCAAAGAGAAAGACCTGAATCCCGATCCGCAGTATGCCGATGCCGACAGATTCCGCGCCAAGACCAATCTGTTGCTGGGTTCGGTGTCCGTGCTGGCGGTTGCGCTCGTGTTCTACACGCTGGTCGAAGCCGCCGGCGAACGCTGGCAGTACGGGATGGTGGCTCTGGGCACAATATTCATGATCGCCGGCACGGCGGCGGCGGTGTACATCGAGTTCATGCGGTAACCCTATGACTGAAACATCCACCACTTCTCAAGCGTGGCTCATGAGCGACGACCAATTCAAGAAACTCATCGCGGTGCTGATCGCCGGGGTGGCGACGCTGATCGCAGTGATCGCCTTTCTGCAAAGCGACGCTTCGGCGCGCGACGATCGGGCGAACCGTGACACCAAACGCTACTCCATGCAGGCCATGGGCCGCCAGGTCGGCGGTGAGGCCAGAGCCAACTACGACTACGATCGCGCCTATCAAGCGTATTATGAGTTCGATCTGTTGGCGGAATCGGCGGCCAACGTCGGCGACGAAGCCGCCGCCAGGCGGTACGAGTCGCTGCGCGATCGCATGAAGAGCCTGAGCCCGCTCCTGGCCGCGCCCTATTTCGACCCGGCCAGCGGCGAAGTGAACATCGCCAGGTACGAAGCCGATACCTACGTCGTGGAGACGACCGCGCTGACCGAGCGCTTCCTCGCGGCGTCGAAAGTGAAAGATGCGTGGGACTACAAGTCGAATACTTACATCATCCACGTGACTCTGCTGGCCGTCGCCCTCTTTCTCTACGGCCTGTCCGCCACACTCTCGGGCAGAATTGCCCGGTGGATCTTTACGGGGACGGGCACGCTCGTGGCGCTGGTCGGTGTGGGCTGGGCCGCACTGCTCTTCGCACAACCCGTGCCCGATCTGCGCGACTGCAAAACCGCCGATGGCGCTTACGCGATTGACGCCTTCGCGCAGGGGGTGGGGCTGGCCTACCAGAATCAGCACGACCAGGCCGTCGCCTCTTTCGACAAGGCGCTGGCCTGCGCGCCGGATTACAGTAACGCCCACGTCGAGCGCGGCAACTCCAATATGGCCCTCGGCAAGTACGCCGCCGCCGCTTCCGATTTCGAAAAGGCGCAGGCCTCCGGCGATCAGACAGCGAACGTGGCCGGCGAACTGGCCTGGGCCTACTATCTGCAGGGCCGCTTCGACGACGCGGTGAACATGAACCGCACCGCGCTCAAGGCCGTGCCCGACGAACTCTGGATCCGATTCGACCTCGGCCTGAGTCTGCTGGCCTCCGGACAGATCGACGGCGCTAAGTCGGAATACGCCGATGGCATGAAGATGGCCGCGCAACAAGTGGCCGACGCCAAAGCCGCCGGCGCGGAGCCGCCGTCCTACCTGTGGTGGTCGCTGGACGACGGCGCGATCTCGCTCGAAGATCTGGTGGGAACGCTGGAGGCCGGAACGGGTAATCCGCCGCCCCAGTCTGTGGCCAACCCCGACGCCGTGAAAGAAGCGGCGACGGAAGTGATCGGTCAACTCAAGAGCCTGGCCGTGGCGCTGGAATACAGCGGCAAGCCGCCGGCCGGCGAATTGGCAGCCACTATCAGCCCGTTCGCGTTTGCCGAACCCGTCAGCGACGATCAGGGGAACGTCGTAGACTACAATCAGGCCGAGTCTTTCGCCTACGGCATCGACGATGTGTCGGTCCTGTTCGATTATTCGGGTATGCAGGATGGTCAGGATGTCGTCTTCAAAGTCTACGTTGACGACCAGGAAGACCCGTCCTGGCGGATCGCGGAGCCCTGGTCGCTGGGCGCGTCGGGATCGGCGGAGAAGCCCATCAGCTTCGCTTACAGCAACGTCCATGTCCTGCGCCCCGGCGAGTACGCGGTTGAAATGTACGTCGCCTCGCACTTGGCGCAACGGGGCAAGTTCGTCGTCGAACCAGGCTCCTGAGCAATCAGAATCCGTCTGGATGATTTTCGGTGAGGCCGCCGCGCCCAGAATCGAAACGGCGCGGGAACCGTCTCCGGGTATAATCGGGCTGGGCTGGCGTTGTCGCCGCAGCGGCGTTCAGCGTGGAATGTTGCCCTCCGAAGGGGCATCCGCCGAGTGGGTCTGCGTCGGATCTGAGAGGAGGTGATGGTATCGAGATCAATTATTCATTGAGCAATATGCAATTCGTTTGTTGATCGATTGAGTCGCTCGTGTAAATCGCAAAAGGAGAGAATGACAAATGGAAAATACATCTGGCATGAAGGACGGCGCCGTACCGGCCGAGGCCAAAGGCCTCAACTGGGGCGCGTTCTTCCTGAACATCATCTGGGCCATCGCCCACGGGGCCTGGTTATGGGCTGTCCTTTGCCTCGTCCCGTGTGTCAATGTCATCGCGACGATTTACTTGCTCCTCAAGGGCAACGAAATTGCGTGGCGGAGCAAGAGATGGGAAAGTGTCGACGCTTTCAAGGCCACCCAGCGCAAATGGGCCATCGCCGGCCTGATCGTTGTGGTGATCGGGATCGTCGTCGGCATTATCAGCAGCATCGTGGGCGGCGTCGCCAGCCAGCAGCAGGGCATGCTGTTGCTGCGCTCCCTGATCTTGTAATCGCGTCACGACCCGATTGGAAAAGCCTCCCGCAGGCTCTTGAGCCTGCGGGGGTGAAACTCCACACCACTATGAAGAAAATCACTCTTGCAGATCGTCTGCGCTATGCCTTCGACAACACGATGTCCAAAGGCCCGATCGCGCTTATCGGCTGGCTGTTCCTGGTGTCGGCGGCTGTCATTGTGGCACTCTCGCTGATCGTGGTGCTCAGCCGCACAGGGCCGGAGGAAGACGGCAAGCCGCTGGGCCTGGGCGGCGTGGTCTGGATGAGCCTGCTGAGAACGCTCGACTCCGGCACGATGGGCGGCGACACGGGCAGCCCGATCTTCGTCGGCTCGATGCTGGCCGTCACCTTTGGCGGCATCTTCGTCGTCAGCGCGCTCATCGGCGTGTTGAACAACGGGTTGGAGGGCAAACTGGACGAACTGCGCAAAGGCCGCTCGTTCGTCGTCGAAGAGAATCACACCCTCATCCTGGGATGGTCGCCGCAGGTGTTTTCCATCATTTCGGAACTCGTCATCGCCAACGCCAACCTGCCGCGTTCGTCCATCGTCATCCTGGCAGACGAAGACAAGGTGGAAATGGAAGACGAGATCCGCGACAAGGTGGGCAAAACCGGGCGCACCCGCATCGTCTGCCGCACCGGCAGCCCGATTGACCTGACCGATCTGGAAATCGTCAACCCGCACGCGGCGCGCTCGATCATTATCCTCGCGCCCGAAACCGCAGAGCCTGATTCGAGCGTCATCAAGACCATTCTGGCGATCACCAACAATCCGCACCGCCGTTCCCAGCCCTACCACATTGTCGCCGAGATTCGCAACCCGAAAAATCTGGAAGTTGCCAAGATGGTCGGGCGCGACGAGGCGCAGTTGGTGCTGGTCGGCGATTTGATCTCGCGCATCGCGGCGCAGACCTGCCGCCAGTCCGGCCTGTCGGTGGTTTACACCGAATTGCTCGACTTCGGCGGCGACGAGATCTATTTCAAGAACGAACCGGCGCTGGCCGGCAAGACCTTCGGCGAGGCGCTGTTCGTCTACGAAGACTCGGCACTGATCGGCGTGCGATCCAAGGATGGCCGGGTGCAGTTGAACCCGCCGATGGACACGCGGATCGAAGCCGGCGACAAAGTGATTGCCATCTCGGCGGACGACGACACCATCCGGCTGTCGGGCCTGTCCGATTACAAGATCGACGCCGGCGCCATCCGCGAAGCGCGCTTCAGGCAGGCCGCGCCCGAGCACACGCTGATCCTGGGCTGGAACGAGCGCGCGCCGACGATCATCAACGAACTCGACAACTATGTGGCGCAAGGCTCTGAAATGACGGTGGTGGCAGACGTTCCCGAGGGCGAACAGGCCATCGCCGAGCACTGCGCCGGGCTTCGCAATCAGACGGTGACTTTCCGGCCCGGCGATACGACCGACCGCCGCACGCTCGACGACCTGGCAATCCCGACTTATCAGCACGTCATCACGCTGAGTTACGATAGCGGCCTTGACCCGCAAGAAGCCGACGCCCGGACGCTGATCACCCTCCTGCATCTGCGCGACATCGCCGGGAAGAGCGGCCACCCCTTCTCCATCGTCAGCGAAATGCTCGACGTCCGCAATCGCCAACTGGCCGAGGTCACGCAGGCCGACGATTTCATCGTCAGCGACAAACTGGTCAGCCTGATGCTGTCGCAGATTTCCGAGAACAAAGAACTGGCGGCGGTATTCACCGACCTGTTTGACCCGGAGGGTTCGGAGCTGTACCTCAAGCCGGCGGGGAATTACGTGGAACTGGGCCGGCCGCTCAACTTCTACACGGTGGTGGAGTCGGCGCGGCGGCGAGGCGAGGTGGCGATCGGCTATCGGCTCAAGGCCGAGGCGAACGACGCGGCCAAGTCGTACGGGGTGAGGGTCAATCCCCACAAGTCGAACCCGGTCACCTTCGCAGAAGACGATCGAATGATCGTGCTGGCCGAGTCATAGGGCCTCACCTCCGCTCCCCTTTCCTGGCGACGCTTGCCTGCCCCCGCGCTTTTCCGAGGGTTGTCGTCAGGAGAGTGGCCAGGCTGAGGCTGTTGTCGGGACGATCAGTTCCGGCGAATCGAGCGCGGGGTTGTTCACCATCGTGGAGACGGCATAGGCCGTCATTTGCAAAGCCGGATAGGGACGGAGCAGTTCGCTAAGCCTGTCCGGCCCCTGCTCCTCAGCTGGACTTTATCCATTCGCAAAGACAGGGTAAGCTAAGGCAAATCTCGATCAAGAGGATTGCCCATGCCTACCCTGCCCAGTGACTATCTTAGC
>JACQED010000182.1 GCA_016200785.1 Chloroflexota bacterium | reverse complement strand
CACAAAGTTCACCAGGTTACCCTTCGTGTCTTCGCGCCTGAGTGGTAACTTCATGGAACAAATCCTCGCGCAACTCCCGCAACAAATCATCAACGGCCTGACGCTGGGCAGTGTGTATGCGCTCATCGCGCTGGGCTACTCTATGGTCTATGGCATTCTGCAATTATTGAACTTCGCGCACGGCGACGTTTATATGGTCGGCGCGTTCATCGGCTTCGGCGTATTGACGGCCTTCGTGCCCGAGGCCGGGCCGCTTCTTTTGCCGTCGGCGGCCATCATCGTGCTGATGCTGGTGGCCGCCATGCTCGGCTGCGGCTTTCTGGGAATTGCGATCGAGTGGTTTGCCTATCGGCCTCTGCGGAATTCTCCGCGCATCGCGCCGTTGATCTCCGCCCTCGGCATGTCGTTCCTGCTGGAGAGTTCCGTTCAACTGACGCTCACCGCCAGTTATCGCGTGTATCCGACTCAGAAATTGATCCCGCTGGCGCTCGGCGTTGACATCGGCCCGGCGCACCTGTCGGCGGTGCGCGCGCTGGTGATCGTCTCGGCTATCGTGATGATGGCCGCGCTCACCTACATCGTGCGCGGCACGAAACTCGGGCGCGCGATGCGCGCAGTGGCGCTCGACCGCGAAGCGGCGGCGATGATGGGCATCAACGTGGATCGCGTCATCGTGGCGACGTTCTTCATCGGCTCGATGCTGGCTGGCGCCTCCGGCGTGCTGACGGGGCTGGTCTTCACTCGCGTGTGGCACATCATGGGCTTCACCGCCGGCCTCAAAGGTTTCACCGCCGCCGTCGTCGGCGGCATCGGCAACATCCCCGGCGCTATGCTCGGCGGAATGCTGCTCGGCCTGGTCGAGGCCTTCGCCATCGGCTTCATCTCCCCGACATTCAAAGAAGCCATCACCTTCTTCGTTCTCATTCTGTTTCTGTTGATCCGCCCGCGGGGCTTGTTGGGCGCGACGGCGTTGCAGAAAGTGTGATGCGTGAAGCGCGATGGAACAATTCGGTCGCGACGAATGGGTATCACAGATCGATCAACGGCGGGCCGGGCCGGCTGGCCTCGCGGGGAAGATCGTCGCGCGCTGGAACGCCATCCCGCTTCATTGGCGCTTCATCGGCATCATCGCCGTTGCTGCGCTGGTTCCCTTCATTACGAGCAACGATTACATCATCCGAGTCGCCGGGACGGTTTGCCTGTTTGCGATCCTCGCGCTCGGGCTAAACGTCGTCGTCGGTTACGCCGGCCTGCTCGACCTCGGCTTCGTCGCGTTCTACGGATTGGGCGCGTACGCTTACGCGCTTCTCTCTTCGGGCAAGTTCAACGTCCACTGGCCGAGTTGGATCAGCCTGATCTTCATCTGCGTCCTGAGCATCGCCTTCGGCGTGCTGTTAGGCTTGCCGTCGCTCCGGCTGTTGGGCGACTACCTCGCCATCGTCACGCTCGGCTTCGGGCTGGTGTTCGTCCAACTCGGCCTCACGCTCGATCGCGTCGAAGTGCCGTGGCACAAGGGCCCGATCGACGTCACCGGAGGGTCAAACGGGTTGATCAACCTCGACCGCCTGCGGTTCTTCGGGTTCGAACTGGTCACCGTCACCCACTATTACTACATTCTGCTGGCGCTGCTGGTTCTGATTCTGCTGGTGCTCTACCGTCTCAACGAATCGCGCATTGGGCGCGCGTGGCGCGCGATGCGCGAAGACCCGCTGGCGACCGAGATGATGGGCATGCCGACCAAGCGTCTGAAACTGCTGGCCTTCGCCACCGGCTCGGCGATTGCCGGTGTGACCGGGGGCATCTTCGCCGCGTGGCAGCACAGCGTCTTCCCCAACAACTTCGGCACTGACGCGCTGATCACGATTTACGCGATGGTCGTGCTGGGAGGCGTGGGCAGTCTTCCCGGCGTTGTGCTCGGCGCAAGCCTCCTCGCCATCGTGCCCGAACTGCTTCGCAGCCCGGAACTCGCCCGGCTGACGTATTACGGCGGCGTGGCGCTGGGCTTGTTGACTCTCGTTCGGCCCCGGCGCAACGGGCTGGCGGTGCTAGCTGCCGTCGTCGGCCTCGGTCTCACCCTGCGGTTGATCGTGCAATCGGCCTGGCCGGACCTCGTCGCGCCGCCGACAGTCGCCGTCGCCGCCGAGTCTGTGTCAAACGCATTTGACCGGGCCGTGCAAGCCTTCGGCGTGATCGTTCAAAAGTGGATCATCCTGCCTCCCGATCCAAAACTCATCGGCAATCTGGCCTTCGCCTTTCTATTGCCCGCGCTCCTCGCGTGGACGCGCATGAAAGCCAGCCGGCTGAAACTGATCTTGCTCGTTCCACTCCTGTACCTACTTTCCTTTGTCTGGGAGACTAGATTGGTGGCCGAGCCGGCAGTGACGAGACTCCTCCTCATCGGCGCCCTGCTCGTGATGTTGATGATCTTCCGCCCGCAAGGGCTGTTGGGGAGCAAGCGAGTCGAAATTATCTGATGGCGCTCCTCGAACTCGTCGGCCTCCACAAGCATTTCGGCGGCCTGCAGGTGGTGGACGATCTCTCGCTGGAAGTGAATCCCGGCGAAATCGTCAGCCTGATCGGGCCGAACGGCGCGGGCAAGACGACGGTGTTCAACTTGATCACCGGCCTGTACGCGCCCGACCACGGCGACGTCCGCTTCGACGGGGCGAGCGTTCTCGGAATCGAGCCGCACGAGATCACCCAGCGTGGCATCGCGCGCACATTTCAGACTCTGCGACTGTTCCTGAACATGAGCGTGATCGAGAACGTGATGGCCGCGGTCTATCCCCGCACCCACGCCAGCCTCGCGCAGATCATCTTCCGCACGCCGGGCTTCCGGCGCGAAGAGACGCGCATCCGCCAGATCGCCGAAGAGAAACTCGCTTTCTTCGGCGAAAGACTCAAGGGCTATCGCTTCGATCAACCGGCCTACAGCCTTTCATACGCCAATCGCCGCCGACTGGAGATCGCCCGCGCGATGGCGACCGAGCCGAAACTTCTCCTGCTCGACGAGCCGGCGGCGGGCATGAACCCGAACGAGACGCTGGAGATGACCGAGTTGATCGGCGAACTGCGCACCAGAGGCGGCTACACCATCGTCGTCATCGAGCACGACATGAAAGTGGTCGAGGGCATCTCCGACCGCGTGATCGCGCTCGACTACGGGGAGAAGATCGCCGAAGGGACGTATCACGACGTGGCGACGAACGAGCGGGTGATTGAGGCGTATCTGGGAAGGAAACACGAAAAAGTGGAACCAAAGGAAACGGGGAAATAAGGGAACTCGCACAGTTCCCTTATCTGCTCTGTTTCCTTTCCTTATGAACCAACACCCCCTCCTCCGTTTAACAAACATTAACACCTACTACGGCTCGATCCACATCCTCCAGGATGTCAACATCGAAGTCTTCGAGGGAGAGATCGTCTGTCTGCTCGGCGGAAACGCTTCGGGCAAGTCCACGACGCTGAAGACGATTTTGGGGCTGGTGAAGCCGGTGAGCGGCGCGGTCGAGTTTCGCGGCGAGGCGGTGCACGAGCGCTCGACCTCGTATCGTGTGGAGCGCGGCCTGGCGGTGGTGCCGGAGAATCGGCGCATCTTCGGCGCGATGACTGTGATGGAAAATCTGCTGATGGGCGCATACTTGCGGAGCGATCCGGACGGCATTCGGGAAGACCTGGATCGCCTGCTGGTTCTCTTCCCTCGCCTCAAGGAGCGCTTGAAGCAGGCCGGCGGCACGCTCAGCGGCGGCGAACAGCAAATGCTGGCGATGGCCCGCGCGCTGATGTCGCGCCCGAAACTGCTGTTGATGGACGAGCCCTCAATGGGCCTCGCGCCGCTGCTGGTCGAGCAGAACTTTCAGATCATTCAAGAGATCAATCGGCAAGGCACGACCATCTTCGTCGTCGAGCAAAACGCCAACATGGCTCTCTCCATCGCGCATCGCGGTTACGTTTTGCAGACGGGCAGAATTGTCTTGGCCGACAGAGCCGGGAATTTGCTGAACAACGAACTCATGCGCAAGGCGTATCTTGGGAGGTGACGGGTGGCGGGTGGCGAGTGACGACACCCGCGCCAAATACCGGCCGGTCACTCTTACGAGTGCCATGACAACCAACACGATTGAAAGGAGAAAGTGGCGGGTGCTGACCGACGCAAAGGCAATGCTCGAAGCATCTCCCGACACGCGACACACGTCACCCGCCACCCGAACTGCAATGAATACTCGCGACCGCTTCCCCATCTTCAAAACCAAAACCTACCTCAACAGTTGCTCTCAAGGCGCGCTCTCCCTCGACGTTCAGCAGGCCTACGAGACTTATCTGCGCGATTGGGACGAGAAAGGATCGCCGTGGGAGTTGTGGGTCGAACGCAGTGAGACGGCGCGGCAGGCATTTGCCGGGTTGATCAACGCCGAAGCGAGCGAAGTGGCCGACTGTACTTCGGTGTCCGCCGGGGTGAGCGCGGTGGCGAGCGCGCTGGACTTCAGCGGCGAACGGAACCGCGTCGTTGTCAGCGATTTTGAGTTTCCGACTATCGGGCAAATCTGGCACGCGCAGGAGCGGCGCGGGGCGAAGGTCGTTCACGTGCCCGCCGCCGGGAACATCATCCCGATGGAGCGCTTCGAGGAAGCGATTGACGACCGGACGAAGATCGTCTCTATCACCCACGTCTGCTTCCGCAATGGGTCGCGGCTCGACGTCCCGGCCATCGTCGAAATGGCGCATCGCAAAGGGGCGCTGGTGCTGTTGGACGCCTATCAAACGCTGGGCACGATGCCGATTGACGTGAAAGCGTTGAAAGTGGACTTCTTGGCGGGCGGCGTTCTCAAATATCTGCTCGCCTCCGCCGGACTCGCGTTTATCTACGTCCGCAAAGACCTGGTGCCCGATCTTTACCCGACGACGATGGGCTGGTTCTCGCAGGCCAATATCTTTGCGATGGACATCTACGCCACCACACCCTCGCCCACTGCGCGGCGCTTCGGGTCCGGCACGCCACCCGTGCCGTGCATCTACGCCGGGGTCGCCGGGATGAAATTGATTCAGTCCGCCGAGCCGGAGAAGATCGAGGCGCACATTCGCGAGATCACCGGGGCTATCAAAGAGGGCGCGATGCGGCGCGGCTTCAACCTCGCCTCGCCGGTGGACCCGGCCCGGCACGGCGCGCTGATCACAATCCGGTCACACAAAGTGGATTTGCTGGTGAAGCGGTTGGACGCCGACGGCGTGGTAACGTCCAGCCGGGACAATAACCTGCGCCTCTCGCCGCACCTCTACAATAATCAGAAAGACGTTGACACGCTGTTTGACTGCCTGATGAGGCACCGGGAGTTGCTCGTATGAAGCCGATTATCTCTGGCAAAGAGACTTGAGTAGGCAATCGCATCTGAGCCGGGCAAGACTGCACGGAGTTGGGTTATGTCCCAACCCGCTTTGAGGCGCTTGGCCTTTATGCCCATCTCGGCGGTGATGTTCTGTTTGAGCAGATTGAGGGCGACATGGGGTAAGACCGAGAAGTTCTGGGGCCCATCGCCGTTGCGAATGTGGCTGTCGGTTTCACGAGAAGTAACGCATCGCCAAAAATCGTGTAAAATAGGGTGAAATTCGGATGAAATCAGGCGCTCCCATCTCAAGCAATTCCTCATCCGAGGGCGAGAGGCAGAAGAAGATGGTCTACAGACAGATTTACTCCGTCTTCGAGAGCGCACGGACGATATCTTAAGTATTACCACCAAGAAGAGAGGATCAAATGAACACAAGAAAGCGTCCACTTTGGCTCGTTGTCGCGGTTGTCGTGCTATTCGCACTCGCGGCTTTCCCGATCTCCGCCAGCGCCAACCATTCGTGGGGTAATTACCACTGGGCGCGCACCAGCAACCCCTTCACATTAAAGCTGGGAGATAACTTATCCAGCAATTGGGACCCGTACCTCGCCACCACCTCCTCGGACTGGAGCCTATCCACGGTGCTCGACACCACGATCGTCGCCGGTCAAGCCAAGGCGAACTGCCGGCCCTCCACCGGGCGCGTCGAGGTCTGCAACAAAACCTATGGCAACAACGGCTGGCTCGGCCTAGCGCAAATTTGGGCCAGTGGCAGCCACATCACACAGGGCGCCGTCAAGGTCAATGATACGTACTTCAACTCCCCGCCGTACAACACCGCGGCCTGGCGGAATCTGGTGATGTGCCAGGAGGTCGGGCACATGTTCGGGCTTGAT
>JACQED010000181.1 GCA_016200785.1 Chloroflexota bacterium | reverse complement strand
TGTCAGGCGCGAGCCCGTACACTTTCTCGTTGATCTGTTTGTAGATCGCGGCGCGCTTGACCGGATCAGTCTCGCTTACGCCCTGATTGATCAGCGGCTGGATTTCTGCCTTGAAGTCATCCGGCAGGCTCTGGCGGCGGCCATACGTGCCCGTCAGGTAGGGCACGTACCAGTTGTGCGGGTCGTGGATGTCCTCCAGCCAGCCGCTGATGAACAGCGGCAGGGTCTTGGCGCGCTGGTTGCGCAGGAAGGTCGGCCACGGCAGGCCGATGACCTCGACCTGGAACTTGTCGTTGACGCTGGCGAGGTCTGAGGCGAGGATTTCGGCCACCGTTTGCCGGACAGTATTGCCCGTGTTGTAGGCGATTTGCATTCGGAAGCCGATGTCCCACAGCGACTTGCCATCCTTCGACTTCAACGTGGAGGCCTTGAACTCCTCCTCGCACTTCTTCGCATCGAAGGTGTAGTGCGGGTCTTTGGCGTCGTAGCCGATCATCGCCGGGATGGCGATGCTTGTCGTCTGCACCGCCTCGCCTACCAATGCATCCTTGATGTAGGTATCCCAATCGAAGCAGTAGTTGAACGCCTTGCGGACGTGTTCGTCGGCAAAGAAGTCCGACGGGATGCCGTTGCCGTCGAGTTGGCCGCTGCCGACGAGGGGGTTGCCGCCCTCAGGCACGTTGATATGGAAGTTGAGGAACACGTCGGTTCGGCTCACCTGCGGGAAGCCGATCCACAGACGCAGCGGCGCATCGCTCTTGACCTCGCAGGGATCGAACGCGCCCTTGTCGTTGTTCCACTTGCAGATTTCGCCGACCAGCGGATCGGCCTGCGCGACGTCAACGCGGTTCACATCGGCCGTGTCCGCATCGCCGGCCTGCAGCATGGCCAGGCGCGTGCCCCACTCGTCCACCTTCTTGAACACCACGCGCCCCAGTTTGGACTGCCCGGTTGGGCCGCCCTCCCAGGCCGCGTCGGTGCGCCAGTAGGCGTCGTTGCGCACCAGCACAGTTTCCTGGCCGGGCGTCCAGTGATCTAGTTTGAACGGCCCGGTGCCGTTGGCAATGGGTGTGAAGGGGTCATTCTCCGAGGTGACGGCGTAGAAATTCTGCCACGTGTCGCAGGATCCATCCCAGCCTTTGTTTTCGACCACCCACTTCTTGTCCATCGCCGAGCCCCAGGTCTGGGCAATGGTGGCGAGGAAGGGGCCCCACGGCTGGGCCAGAGTCATGGTAACGGTGCCCGCCGCGTTGTCGGCCACGATGGCGGACTTGACCTGCTCGCAGGCCGCCTTGAGTTTAGCCGGGTCCGCGGCCTTCATCTTTTCGGCATCATCGTACAAGCCGCCCTCGGGATCGACCAGCAGGGAGATGTCGTCCATGCCGATGCCGAAGAAAGGCTCGACGAGCAGGAACTGCGGCGAGGCCGTGCCGCCCTGCAGAAGGCCGCGCTGGAAGGAGTAAGCCACATCTTCCGGCGTCAGCTCGTCGCCATTGTGGAACTTCACGCCCTTGCGGATCGTGAAGGTGTAGGTCTTGCTGTCGGCAGAGACTTTCCACTCGGTCGCGAGTTGTGGCACGAAGTCGTTCGTGTTCTCTTTGTTGTAGAAGACGAGCGTTTCGTAAACACTCTGCAGGATTTCGGCTCCGGCCGTTTCGTAGTCCAGCGCCGGGTCGAGCGTCTCGGCTTCGCCGAACTTGGCGTAGACGAACGTGGTCGGATCCTTGGCGGCGAACGCTTTCGGCGGCGGCGGCGTAGCCGTCACGACGACCTCAACCGGCGTGCCGGCGACGATCTGAGTCTGCACGATGGTCTGAGGTGTGGGCACGGCGGCCGGCGCGCACGCGGCGAGGATCAGACTGGCCACTGCGAACAGGCTCATGCCAGCCCAAAGTTTATTGGACATTTTTTTTCTCTCCTCCGGAACTGATAATTGTTTCCATCTTCTTACGGGGTTGCGCACTGAAGGCTGTCAGTCAATTCTATCTGCTGTCACCTCCTTCCAACTGGGGCGCGGGGCCGGCAGTCAACGCGGCATCTCGGCCATGCCGTGGGCCGGTCTGGTTTGTGGCGCCGCATTGAGGAATCGAACTGGAGAAGAACATACGAAAAGTCGCGCAATTCCCGGTCGCGTTCACATTATACTACTTTCTAACCCCGGAGAAAGGTTCATCGCCAAATCGAGCGGCGCGCCTCTCGGTTTATCTCAACTCGCTCTTCGTCAATTCCTCAATGAGCGTCAACTCGCTTCGCAAGTCATCCAGGGCAATGCCGTCCAGAGTCAAGCCGCTCACGCCGGGCCGGGCGACGAGCCACTGCAAGCGGTGAAAGAGTGGCAGGGAGGGCAGGTCGGCGGTGAAGATGCGTTGTGTCTCCTGGTAGGCGGCGAGGCCGACGGCAAACGAAGTCGCCTCGCGCGCCGACTGGCAAGCCAGATCGAAGGTCCGATTAGTGTACGCGGTGGTGTTCGATCCCCGCCAGTTATTTTCTTCAGTTGGAATCTGTGACGAAGCATACAGTTCGCACTGCGGCTCGCCGCTGAGCGCGCCGCGCCACGCGAAGAGGGCCAGATCGAACTGACGCCTGAAAATCGGCGATGTCGCTCCCACGCCGCTGATTTGTTCGCCGCTGACGAAACGCGGCGTCACGCCGAGGCCGCACGCGGAAAGATCTCGCGCGATCAACGCGCTCACTTTCTCATCCGGCGTGCCGCTTTGAAGAGTCAATTCCACGGTCAGCGGCGTGCTTTCCTTCTCGACGATTCCATCGCCGTCGCCGTCCTGCCAGCCGGCCGCCGCGAGCGCATCTCGCCCCGCCGCTGGGTCGTACTGATACTGCGTGATCGCGTCCGCCGCAAAATACGGACTGGTCTGCGGCACGAGGCTCGCGGCGACGACGCCGTGGCCCGGATAAACGGCATCGGCGAGCGCTTTCCGGTCGAGGCATAGCGCGACCGCGCGCCGCACCGCCGGGTCGGCGAAGAAGGGAGTGCGGTCGTCGGCCGGGCTGAGGTTGAAGTCGAGATGTTCCCACGAAGCGTCGGCGGCGTACTGCGCCACGAGGCCTCCCTGTGCCGCCGCCGCGTCAATCGCCGGGATCAGATCGGCCTGCTTGCGCCCGAATGAGTCGTGCAAGACGACGTCGCACTTTCCGGCAGTCAGATCGGTGAGCGCCGAGGCCGCGTCGGGCACGAAGCGAAAAGTGAGCGCGTCGATCCGGGGCAGGCCTTCGGCGGCGCGGAAGTAGCGCGGGTTTCGCGCGAGTTTGGTCGACTCGCCGACGACCCACTCGGTGATCACGTACGGCCCCCAGCCGATGGGCTGATGCGTGATGTCAATATTCGTGGTCAGTT
>JACQED010000180.1 GCA_016200785.1 Chloroflexota bacterium | reverse complement strand
CGGAGCGGCGACAACGCGCGCCGCTTCGCCGAGCGGGAATCGAAGCGGCACGGGATCAACGTCGAACCGATGGCGACGGCGAAAGAGGCGGCAACGGGCGCGGACATCATTTGCGCCGTCACGTCCTCGAAAGAGCCGGTGCTTATGGGTGAGTGGATCGCGCCGGGGGCGCACGTCAACGCCGTCGGGTCGAGCGTGTCTTTCACGCGCGAACTCGACACGGCGGCGGTCGTCAAATCGCGGTTGTTCGTCGACCGGCGCGAATCCACGCTCAACGAGGCGGGCGATTTTCTGTTTCCGAAGAAAGAAGGCGCAATCGGCGACGACCACATTCAGGGCGAGATCGGCGAAATCCTGCTGGGGCAAAACAAGGGCCGGACGGCGCCGGACGAGATCACGCTGTTCAAGTCGTTGGGCCTTGCCGTCGAAGACCTTGCCTCGGCGCACCACATCTACCAGAAAGCGCTGGAGAAGGGCATGGGCGTTTCAGTAGAACTGGGGGGCAGTCGCCATGCAACCGCTTGAGCCGCCTCAGCTGTTCGCCATTGTGGACGCCCGCCGGCGCATCGCCGACTCGGCCATCCGCACGCCGTTGGTGCGCCTCAATGTCGAGGACGCGCCGGCCGAGATCTATCTCAAACTGGAGAACCTTCAACCCATCGGCTCGTTCAAATTGCGCGGGGCGGGGAACGCGATTGGGCTGGCGAGCGAGGAGCAACTCGCCAAAGGTGTGTTCACCGCCAGCGCCGGCAATATGGCGCAGGGCGTGGCGTGGAACGCGCGCCGGCGCGGAGTGCCGTGCACCGTCATCGTGCCGGATCACGCGCCGGAGACAAAACTCGCCGCGATCACGCGCCTCGGCGGCAAGGTTATCAAAGTGCCGTTCGACGAGTGGTGGCAGATCATCATCACCGGCGAGCACGAGGCGCTCGAAGGCCTCTTCATCCATCCGGTGAGCGACCCGGCAGTGATCGCCGGCAATGGCACCATCGGTCTTGAAATTCTTGAGGACTTGCCGGATGTGGACTCGGTGATCGTGCCATACGGTGGCGGTGGCCTGAGCTCGGGTATCGCCACGGCTCTCCGCGCGCTCAAGCCGGCCGTGAAGGTCTTCGCTTGCGAAGTGGAGACCGGCGCGCCTCTGGCGCCATCGCTGGCCGCCGGCGCGCCGCAGGAAGTGGCGTACACGGCCTCTTTCGTAGACGGCATCGGCGGCAAGAGCGTTCTGCCCTCGATGTGGCCGATGGTCAGCCGGTTGTTGGATGGGTCGCTGGTGATGACTCTGGCTGAGATCGCCGCGGCTCTGCGATTGCTGATCGAGCGAAACCGCGTTGTGGCCGAGGGAGCGGGCGCGTCGTCGGTCGCCGCCGCGCTGTCTGGCAAAGCCGGCGGCGGAAAGATCGTGTGTGTCGTGTCGGGGGGAAATATTGATTCGGCGAAGGTGGCGAAGATACTCAAGGGAGAATTGCCGTAGATTTCGCGCTAATTCCCAACGAATCCGTAACCGCGAATTGACCGGCTTGCGATAAAATAGAGGCACAGCGCGGCGCGGGACGATATTGCATAGCGATCGTAGAGGAGGGTATGACTTGATGTACGCAGCCACGTGGAGCAACGAAGCCACTCATTCGCGGATAGGAGGACAAGAGAGGCCTCGACGGGTATTGATTGTCGAAGATGATGAGGCGGTCGGCGAAATGATTCGAGCGGTGCTCGAGAGATCCGGTTACGCCGCCGCAGTGGCCGACGGGCCGGAGAACGGGCTTTCAGAGGCACTCGCCCAGCCACCGGATTTGATCCTCATGGACATCATGATGTCCGGCATGGACGGCTACAATCTGGCCCAGCGTCTGCAACGAGAGGAACGCACGCGCTATACTCCAGTCATCTTTGTCACCGCTTTGGCTAAGACTTCCGACGTCGTCCACGGGCTCGACCTCGGCGCAGTGGATTACGTCGTCAAGCCATTCATCGTGCCCGAGTTGGTGTCGCGCGTGAAAGCCGCCCTGCGCTTGAAGGCCTCGCAGGACGAATTACGCCGAGCCAATTCCGAACTCGCCGCCCTGGCGCTGGCTGACAGCCTGACCGGACTTCACAATCGGCGCTCCTTCATGGAGCGGCTGGAGCAGTCCATCGCCTATTCGATCCGGCGCCGCGATCCCTTGTCCTGCTTGATGCTCGATCTCGATCATTTCAAAGAAATCAACGACTTCTACGGTCATCAAAAGGGTGACATCGCGCTTCAGCAAATGGCCGGCGTGCTGCGGCACACGGTTCGCATTGCCGACACGGTGGGCCGATATGGCGGCGAAGAATTCGCAGTCATTTGTCCCTCCACCGACATTCACGCCGCAGTCCACCTTGCCGAGCGCGTTCGGGCGGCCGTCGAAGCCCATCGCTTCGACGGGCCCGAGGGTCGTCTGTCGATCACTGTCAGCGTGGGATGCGCCGTTTACGACCCGGTGTTGAACACCGGCGCCGAAGCCCTGCTGGCGCGCGCCGATGCCGCGTTGTACCGGGCCAAGCGCGATGGCCGCAACTGCGTCCGCAGTGCGTGATCTCATTCGACGCGAATACAAAAGGGACGGTGTTCAGCCGCCCCTTCCCTGCCCTCTGCGCTCAATGAACTCTAAATCGCCTTGAGCCGCGCGATGGTGACGGCCATCAAAAGTGGAAAGCCGGCGAGTTGCGCCAGCGACAGCATCTGCCGCCGTGCGAGTTGAATCCAATCATCCGCACCCTCGATCCTCTGCCCCAGATCGTTTGCGAAGACCCACAACAGTGTCATCGCCGCCGGCACAGTGGCATAGAGCAGAGCCGGATACAGCAACGCCGGCGGCAATACGACAGCCACCTCCGACGCTATTGGAGCAATGAGCAGGATCGCGGCGAGGTGCGCGGCCTGATCGAGCACGAAGCCGGGCGTTTGGACAGCGGTGGGGAACCGCAGTTTCAACCAATCGGTGACAAAGTGGGCGAGGCCGAGCGCGGCCAGCACCGGCCAATGGTGAAGAGGGTCGTGGATGAGCAGAGCGGTGACGCTGAGATGGATGCCGACGTGGAGCGCCACCCCGGCGCTACTCCGGCACTTGAACTGATAGACCCAGTTGGTCTGGAGAGGAAAATCGCCAATCAGATGTCCCAGCAGAAGAGTGGCAACCAGATTCATTTTGTTCCTCCTTGGCCTCACAGCCGACCCGCCGGCTAAACTCGCGCCGACGGCGGATGCAAGAGGTGATGCAGAATCTGTACCAGTTGGGAGGCGCATTCGGTAGGACGTGTGTACCTGCTCATCTCTCCGTCTCGGCCCACAACCTCTTCCCATCTGTCGCAAACGAAATCCAGCCGCGCTCGTCCGTCCGCAGACCGGTGTAACCATCCAGGGCGGCCAGCGTTTCGGGCGCGGGATCGCCATCGCGGTTGCCAGCGCCGACGGAGATCACCGCCGCCCACGGATTGACGAGGCGCGGAAAGTCGTCGGCGGCGGAGCCGGGGCCGCCGCTATTGG
>JACQED010000179.1 GCA_016200785.1 Chloroflexota bacterium | reverse complement strand
GGGGGGGGGGGGGGGGGGCGGCGCCCCGCGGAGACGACGACCAACACGCGGAGATAATACGGCTGGGCGAGTCGGCGTAGTGCGGCCTCGGCGAGTCCGCCGGGCTGGAGGATGATGGTCGTGTTCGCGCCGCCGGATGAATCGATCATGGAGAAGCACACCGGGCTGCGAGGTCAATCTGAGGAGTTGAGACGACAGTTGGCTTCCGGCCAACTTCCATGCTTTAAGCCGGGGAATTCCATTCCCCGGCATTGGTCGAACTTGGAGTTACTTCCCCTTCACCACCTTATACTGATCGAAATCCCTCGCCACCACCGTATTCGGAAACACCGCCTGCGCCTCCTCCAGCACATCCTTCTCGCGGTAGCGGCGGGAGATGTGGGTGAGGAAGAGTTGCCTGACGCCGGCTTTCTTGGCCAGGGTGGCCGCCTGCTTCGCCGTGAGGTGGCTGAACTCGCGGGCGAGGTCGGCTTCGACGTCGAGATACGTGGCCTCGATGATCAACCCATCCGCATCGCGGCAGACTTCCAGCAAATCGTGAGTCTTGCCGGCGTCGCCGACGTGAATCAGTTTCGCCCCGGCGTTCAACGGGCCGAGGACTTCTTCGGGTTGGATCGTGCGGTCATCGGCCAGCGTGATCGCTTTGCCCGCGACGAGTTCGCGCCGCTCTGGGCCAGGCGGCACACCTAAGGCCTCGGCCTTTTCGGCGAGGAATTGGCGGCGCGGTTTCTCTTCGAAGGCGAAACCATAACAGTCCGGCCCTCGATGGGTGACCGGAAACGCGGACAGCTGAAACGAGTCGTCTTCCATCAGCACGCCGGGCTTGATCTCGTAGAGGTCGATCTTGAGCGGCGGCTTGGCTCCGCGCAGAACGATGCCGAACAGCAGATCGTGAATGCGATCCAGCGCCCATTTGCCCGCCCATATCTCGAGTTGATCCATCGCCTCCCAACGGGCGAAAGTCGAGACCAAGCCGGCGAGGCCGAGGATGTGATCGAGGTGGCCGTGCGTGATCAGAATCTTGTCGAGGCGCTTAAAGCCGATGCCGCTGTGAAGGATCTGCCGCTGAGTGCCCTCGCCGCAGTCCACTAGAAAGCGATACTGCTTGTGCATGATCACCTGCGCCGACAGGCCGCGATGGACGGAGGGAGCGGAGGCGGAAGTTCCAAGAAAGACAATTTCAAACATGGGAAGAGAACCGCACCGCAGAGTTCGCAGAGAACGCGGAGAAGCCAAATTGATTCATTGCCGACTCTCTGCGTCCTTGGCGCTCTCAGCGGTGAAACTTACACCGTGAACTGTTACGTGCCCCGGCGCGCCTTCCTCGCCCGCGATTTCGATCCTGGCGTCAATGAATTGCCGGATGATGTGCGCGTTGGTGAGCAGGTGCTGAGTGACACGGCAGGTCGTGAATTCCGAGACGCCATCGGCCAGCGCCAGCGGCAGGAGAAGTTGGTCGGCGAGGCGCATATCAACGGCGGCGTCAGCGTGACCGCGAAAGGCGAGAAAGTCGAGGCAGGCCTCCTCGGCGACTCTTTCAGAGGGCTTGCCTTTTTCGCCGAGAGACGAAAAACCGGCAACTCCATTCTCGAATTCGGCGGTGAGAAACAAGCCGACGCCCGGCCCGGCCCCGCGCTCCCGCAGGGGTTGAACGTCCGCCTTCACTCCATTATCTTGCAGATAGTTCGTAGCGCGATTTGCGATGCGCTGGGGGATGTTGGCCGGCAGTTTGGTTGCGGCGGCGATTCCTGACACTCGCTTCAAAGCACCCCGCTCGACCAACCGCAGAGTGCGAATTGCGAATGGCGAATGGTCGTCTGACGACTGACGACCGATGACTGGCGACTGGTGACCGACCAGCGCTCTCACCGCTCCCCCGCCCACCGGATAAAACCCCCACCCCTCCAGCGCGATTTCCGCATGGATGCCCATCCGGGCAACGGTGGGGAGGAAGACTCGTTCGAGATAATGATACGGCGGGCTCCACGCGACGTGCGTGCCGCCTCTGAGCGTCACGCGGCTCTCGCCGGCGGCGGCCCACAACGGCAGAAGCAGAGTTTGGAATATCAGCGTGACCGATCCGGCACTGCCGCCCTGCGCCGCATCCGTCACGTCGAAGTCGTACGTACCGGCGACCGGCGGCGACGTGGGGCGAAAGATCACCTCGGTCGAGCCAATCGTTGCGCCCTCGACCACGGCCCCGCAGACTGAGGCCAGCGCGAGGACGCCGGTGAGGTGTT
This sequence comes from Chloroflexota bacterium, assembly GCA_016200785.1. Taxonomy (GTDB): domain Bacteria; phylum Chloroflexota; class Anaerolineae; order Anaerolineales; family JACQED01; genus JACQED01. Next base: position 19,192 of record JACQED010000179.1, on the reverse strand, counting down.
GCGGCGCGAGGCCGGGGTTGCGCCGCCCGGCGCGGATCGAGTGAATATGCGTCGCCTGCCCCGTCAGTGCGGCCAACGTGAGTGAGGTGCGGAGGACTTGCCCGCCGCCCTCTCCGAACGAGCCATCAATCTCAATCATCTCTGCCTCTCCCCTCTCGCTTTGGGAGAGGGGCCGGGGGTGAGGGCTGGGAGTGAGGGCCTCACTCCGCCACAAACACCCCGTTCTTCAACGTCAACCGTTGAATGATCCGCGCGTCACTCGTCGCATCCTCGGGTCGGGTGACCGCGACGACGGTGACGTGCTTCGCCAACGGGCCGTGGACGACTTTCTTCGTCAACGTCTCTTCGATCTGAAAGATTCCTGCCGAGTTGTTCATGACGATCTGTATCTCGACCGGGAACTCCGCGCCCTGGCCGATTTGCACCTCGTCAATCGCCAGCGCCGAGACGGAGTGAATATCCACTTTGCCGAGGTCGAAGGCTTTGCGCCCCCGGCCCTTCGTGACGTCGGTGCCGTCGGCGATGGCGACGAGGCCGGCCTCGAAGGTGAGCGGCGGCGGGTCGAAATCGTGGCAGAGAATGGCGTGCAAGATGAACGCGCGCAGTTCAACGCGTTGCTCGATCGTCGGATAGACCTTCGGCATGAGTCGATCCAGAATAGTTCGCGCGAGGCCGATCCCCATCATCTCGTGATACTTGCGATGCACCTGATTGCCGATGTCGTGAAGCAGTGTCGCGGCGACCACGGTCAGGCACGAGTCGTCGAAGTCGCCCGCGCCCGAACTGACCACATCGGGTATCAGGCCGGCTTCGCGCAGAAGATCGAACATCACCATGCCATTCGAGGCAGTGATCATCGCGTGCGTGTGGCCATGGTCGTTGTAATTGAGTTTATTGACGGCCATGTAGTCAGCCATGTCCCAGTTCGCCAGCGCCTCGGGATCGTTGTTGAGCAAATCCCACATCTGGTACGTCTTGGGATAGCGAACCGCCAGCGCGCCGACTCGCGCCAGGCTCTCACGCTCCAGCGCCTCGTAGGTGGCGGGGAGATCGATCTGCACCCCGCGGTTCTTGAAATGGCGTTCGACGTGTTGGGTGATGGGAGGCATAGGATTCTTGATTGCGGATTTCAGATTGCCGATTGCTTGAAGGCAAAAAGATTCACCACGAAGACACCATGACACGAAGCGGATGACTTTGTGTTTTTTCGTGCCTTCGTGTCTTTGTGGTAAATGAGCCTCTGCATTTCACCCGACTGCGCGGGCAACGGCTGTCAGAGCCAGCACCAGAATACCACAGGCGAGATTCAGGCGGATCAGCGCCAGTTCGCGACGCCGCAGGATTTCGATTTCGGGCGCAGGTTTGCCGCGCGACTCCAACAGCGCCAGTCGAGCGAGCGCGGGTTGAAGCGCCCCATTCATGAACGCCCCGATCACGATCATGCCGCCCACGGCGATGTGCTTGGTCAGGATAGCCGCCGTCCACGCATTGGCGATATTCAGAAAGCCGGCGTAGTTCTTGTTCGCCGTCATTTGCGTCAGTCCGGTGGCGATGAGCACTGCGAGGCTGAGCCATGCCAGCGGATTGAATCGCCTCTGCCATTCTGCGACGAGCGCGGCCATCGTCGGCCCCGGCCCCAGAATCTTTTGCGCGCCCGGCCACGCCACGAGCGCCATCATCGCCAGCCCGCCGACCCAGACGATGGTGGCGAGCATGTGGAGCCAATATGAGAGGGCGAGGAGGAGAGGGGGCATGGAGATTGCAGATTGCAGATCGCTGATTGCAGACCTGACCCATTGCATTATAGCCAATCAGCAATCAGAAATCAAAAATCATCAATCACTTCTGCATTCTCTTCAGCGCCCAATACGCCGGCCTCATCCTCGTCTCCGGATAATCCGGCAGGGTGATCGCCCACCAGTATTGCTCGGTGTTCTGCGTCCACTCCGGGTCGGCGATGTAGATGGTCGTCATGATACCGATCCACGGCGTCCAGTGTTCCCTGGCCCACCGATACGCGCCGACGAGGTAGTCGGCCTGCTGCTGTTCGGTGACGGCGAACCAGGCGTAATCGGGATGAATGGGATCCGTCGTCCAGCCCATCTCCAGCACCGCGATCTGTTTGTCGGCGTCGCCGTTGCGCGTCATGATCGCGCGGATGTCCTCGACGTGGCGGAACGAGTTCCAGCGATGACCGCCCAGCGCGTCGTTCGCGGCGACCTCCGCCGGATCGGTCTGCGGCGGGACGAGGTAGCCGGGGGCGTTGACTCCCAGCATATCAAAATACGGCTTTGCTCCGGCGTCGTACATCTGCTGGAAGTATACATCGTCGGGGATGGCGACGGGCAAGTCGGTTCCCGTTGGCGCGAGCGGCGCGGAGATCACGATCGCGTTCGGGTCAGCCGACTTGATTGCCTCGTAGCACACTTTCAGCAGTTGCGCGTACTCCCCGGCGTTCGGCGGGCGGTCGCCCCACTCACGCGAAAGGTTCGGTTCGTTCCACACTTGATAAGCCGGAATGCGTCCGCGATAGCGTTCGGCGATGTCGTGGCAAAAGCGGCCATAGTCGGCGTAATCGGCCGGCGGACTGTTGGCGAGAGGAATCGCCCCGCCGTCGGCCTGCGCCCAAAAAGGCTGGCGGTCGATCCGGGCGATGATCTTCAGCCCGCGCTTCTCGGCAAGATTGACGACGTAGTCGGTGCGATACCAATCATATGGCGCGCCTTTGTAGCCCTCGATGTCGCGCCACGCGAATCCCTGCTTGACCCAGCCGAAGCCCATGTCTTTGACCAGATCGAGATCGCGCTCGGCGGCGTCGAGATGCCAATAGAGGAACGCCTGTATCGCGTATTCCGGCGATCCGGTGTGAAGGAGGGGATAACTCACCGTCGGCGGTGGGACGACAATTGGCGTCGGCGTGGGCCGTGGCGGAGGCAACGGAGCCGGGTGCGCGACGGCCAGCAACGCAATCAAAACGGCCAGGACGAGGAGCGCCCTGGCCGCGAAGGAGCGGAAGTCGAGGGGCATATCGCGTATCGCGGTTCGCGTATCGCATATCGCCCATCGCGTCACGCGGATGCGATCTGCGATAAGCGATAAGCCATAAGCGATGCGCTACTTGCTCATCACCACAGCCAGTGTATCGCACGCGGGGCACGAGCCATCGGGCCGGATGATGGCGTAACCGCTCTGCGGATCGGCCCCGCCTGTTTCGAGATCAACATTGAAGACGATGAGCAATCGCACCTGGCCGTTGCTGGCCTTGGCCATGTCGGCGGCTTCGGCCAGCCACTGCGCCTGTTGAGCCAGCGTCGTTTTCGCCGCCCACGCAAAGCCGGGCGCAGTCTGACCGAGATTGGGATACTCCCCGCCGGCCAGATAACCCAACTCGGTGAAGCACAGCGGCTTCTGACCCCCGGTGGCCGTCAGATACGTGTTGACCATCGTTTGATAGTAACGGGTATAGTGATTGGGATTGCCGCGCGGATCGCCGCTGGTAGCGCTCGGCGGCAGGATGCCTTCGTTGTAGTGAATGCCAACGCAGTCGGCGTAATTCATCGCGTCGGCGGCGACCATGGCCTCTAGGAACGGCTTATCGTCGCAGCCCTGGGGACTGCACCCGCCGCCGAAGAAGCCGGTCGGCGACAGCGCGCCGCTGATGACCATCGTGTTCGGGTTGGCCGCTTTGATCTGCGGATAAACGAGTTGCAGCAATTGAGTGTAAGCCTGTCCGCTGATCTGTCCGGTCGGCCACTCACGGTCAATGTTCGACTCATTCCAGACCTCGATGGCGTCAGCCCCTTGCTGGGCCAGCGTGACCAGATAGGCCGCGAACTGTTGTTGGTAGGCCGGCGAAGTGACCTGTTGTTTGTTGGCCTCATCTTTGACGCTGACCAGAATGCGAAAGCCGAGATTGTGGGCATTGACGATCGCCGGCCCGAAGTCCACCGTCAAATCGTAGGCTTGCAGTTTGGCCCACGTCATGCCGGCCTTCGTCATCTGCTCGGCGTGCGGGAAGCCGCCGTGAATGGCCTGGCCGCCGAGGTTGAACGCCTGAATCGGCGGGAGCGTCGGTTGGGCGACCCCGCCGCCTGTGTCGGGAGACTGCGTCGGCGGGACCGGCGTCGGGAACGGAGCGAAGGTGGGAAAGGGCGTGCTGGTCGCGGTGGGCACCTGCGCCAGCGGTGTCGCGTCGGTGAATTTGACGCCCTCGCCGTTGGTGAAAGCGTAGATGCCGACGAAGGCGCAAACTCCGGCGATGACCGTCAACGCGATCCACGCGACGACGAGATAGCGCACCTGATCGGCCCGGAGTCCGCCCCGGCGCGCGGGCGAGGCCGCGCCCTGCCGCCCTTTCAGCGTATCGTCGGTCGGCCTTTTCAAGCGCACGACGGTCTTGTCATTTGAATCGGTTGGAGGTGTTGCCATGTTTCGATCCTTACGGTGTCCAGTTCACCACATTGACGACGATCCCCGACGTCAACGTCTCCCAATCGCCGCCGGAGTCGAGGCAAGTGTTCACGTCCGAATGGCAAATCGAGAGAGTCAGACTGTACGTGCCGACGCCGAGGTAGAGGCCGTCCTGCCAGCCGCCGCCGGTGGGGCCGTTGCCATGCGCCGGTACTGAGAGATCGCCGCGCCAACTTGTCTGGAAGCCACTCGCGCCGCCGGAAATATTCTCGGCGGCGACGCCGAGAACGCCGTAACTGATGGGCTGATCGGTTGTGTTGGTGATCAACTCATTGACGCAGATACGCTCGCCCTGGAACGTGTCGCTCTTGGCGGCGTAAGACGACTTCGGGTTGCACAGACTCAACTGGCCGACGACGCCATGCCCCCCGCCGCCGGAGGCAGACGATGGCGGCTGAGTCTGCGAAGCGGTCGGCGTCGCCGCTGGCGCGCCGCCGGCGCTTTTCTTCTTTGTCGCGGTCGGCGTGCGTGACGGAGTGGCATTCACCGTGGGCGAAGGGGTGACTGTCTCCGTCGGAGTTGTGGTGGCCGTCTCGGTCGCCGTCGGAGTCTCGCTCGGAATGAACGTGGGAACGGCCGTGACTGCCGGTGGCGAGGCGGTGAGCGTCGGCGTCGGGCTGGCCCCGGCGGCGGCTTCGCCCGCCTGAGCGCTGAACGCGGCATAGCCGAGGAGGGCGCACCCGGCGACGACGAGCACAATTAGCGCGGCGACGGCGGGCAGGGGCAGAGGCCGGCGAGCGGGCGCAGGCGGCGGGGTGACTTCGTTCTCAGCCATCTATCAGGTAAACGTCAACGAATGGAAAACGAATAAACGAATGCCGGTCGCAGCGCTTGTTTCCAAGACGAATCTCGGGCCAGCCGGCGCCCATTCGTTTATTCGTTTCATATTCGTTGACCTACTTCCCTCCTACGGCATCACGGCATCACCGCATCCAGCGCATCGCACGCCGGGCAGACATTGCCGGGCCGCTCGATGGCGTAGCCGGCCTGCGGGTCAGCGCCCCATGAGGGGAAGTCCACGTTGAAGACCACCATCAAGCGCACTTGCCCGCTGTTGCGCGAGAGTGTGGCGGCTTCGGCGAGCCACGCGGCCTGCTGAGCTACGCTGATGCCGGCGGCCCACGAGAATGACGGCGCAACAGACGCCAGGTCGGGCGAATAGCCTTCGCCGCTGAGAAAGCCGAGTTCGGTGAAGCACAACTGGCGCGCGTTGTTGAACGCCGCCCGGTACGTGTTCACCATCGGCCAGTAGTAGTACGAGTAGTGATAGCCGCTGAGCGCGCTCCCGGTCGTGGCCGAGGGCGACGTGGTGCCGTCGTTGAAGTGAATGCCGACACAGTCGAGGTAGTTCGCGCCGCCGGCGGCAGTCACCGCTTGAAGGAACACATCGTCGTTGCATCCCTGCGGAGCGCACCCGGCACTGCCGAAGAAGCCGGTTGGCGCGGGCGCGGCGCTGATGACCATCGTGTTGCCGTTGGCGGATTTGATCTTCGGGTAAACCGCTTTGAGCAACTGAGTGTAGTTGGCTCCGCTCACCTGCCCGCTCGGCCACTCGGGGTCAATGTTCGGCTCGTTCCACACCTCGATGGCATCGGCTCCCTGCGAGGCGAGCGTTGCAAGATAATTGCCGAACGAGTCTTGATACGAGGCCGACGTGACCGGCGCGGCCGCGTGAGAACGGTCGGTGATGCTCAGGAGAATTCTGAAGCCGAGGCCGTGCGCGTTGGAGATGGCGGCGGCCAGATCGTCGCCGTAGTAACCCTGAATCTTTACCCACGTCATCCCGGCGCGCTTCATGTCCGCCGAATACGTGATGCCGCCGTGGATGGCCTGCCCGCCGAGTTCGAACGCGCCCGAAGCGCCCGGAGCAACGTAAACCGGCGCGGCGGTCGTCGCGGGCGCGCCGGTGGCCGTCGGCGGGGCCGGAGTGGAAGTGGGGCAATTGCCGCACGGCGTCGAGGTCGGAAGCGCCGGGCGGCGTGGGGCGGTGGGGCCGGCGGTCGGCGTTTCAGTCATCGCCGGAACGGTGAGCACAACCGATCCCAAGCCGGTTTGACTGCTCCCTTGCAAGACGGCGGCGATCTCGTACGGCCCAGGCTGGCCGGCGGGCCAGATGAACGGCCCGTTCGGCGCGCCGGTGGCCCGCGCGACCGGGCCGCCGCTGCTGTTCACCGTCCAGATCAGCGTGAGCGGTGTGGCTCCCGTGGCGGCGGCGTTCGCGCGAAAACGCGAGACGGCGTTGAGCACGCCGGGGGCGTTGCCGCCGTTCAACAGATGACGCACGACGGTGCCGCCGAGATGATGCTTCTGCGCCGAGCCGAGGCGCGACAACAAGGAGTCGCTCGTGCCGAGCCACACCGTGCGCGTCGCCCCCCCGTCGTCGAGAAACGTGAAGCGCGGCGCGGCGGCGGCCGCATCGTAGTCGAGCGACTGCACCTTGCCGGAGAGCGTCACACTCACGTTCGCGCCGGGCGTTATCGCGCCGAGGTCGGGCGCGAAGGAGGCAGATCCAAATTTGCCGATCGCCGTTTGATAATCAATCGGGCCGAACGCGCCGTCCGCGCTCTCGACGCTGAGCGACGACAGGACGAGTTGAATCTTGAAACGGTTGACGCGCCGCACCGCCCACGCCAGGAGCCGATCGTTCTCGCCGTTGCCGATCGCTTCGGGGTTGTTGCCCGAAGGAACGATCACCGAGTCGGCGGCGAGGCCGATGGCCTCCCAATCGTATGCGCCGGTCGAGTAGTTCGTTCCATCGAAGTCCGGCGCGGGCAGCATCACCGCGAGGGTTTTCTTTTGCGCGTGCAGGCGCGAGGCGAGGTCGGCGACGAACGCGCTGAAGGCCGGCCCGTGCGCCGCGTCGAGGCCGAGATAGTCGAGCACGAGTCCGTCGTAGCCGTCGCCGACGACGAAATCCACCAGCGACTGGATGTGCGCGTTCTGCAAATTCTTGTCGGTCAGCACCGCGGCGAGCGCGGCGCTGTCAACGCCGGCGTCGGAGTGGTTGAGGACGACCGGCGTGACGGCGTAGCCTTTGTGGAGTTCGTAGCCGCCCGCCAATCCGCCGGACAGCGTTCCGTCGGCGGCGGCCATGAGGCCCAGCGGCGCAACATTATTGAGCGCCGAGGCCGCCTCAGGCGAGAAGGCCTCCCCCGGAGCGAGGATCGTCGAGGTGATCGGAATAGCCGAGCGCGTCTGCACGACGGCGAGCGCGGCGTTCGATCCCAACCGAGCAGAGTTGATTTTCGCGACGATCTTGTCGCCCAGTATCTGACTCGGAACGAACGACCAGCGCGTGCCGTCCCAGGCGTAAAGGTCGAGCGTTTCGTACGGTTGAGAATTCGAGGGGATGTTGAGCGTGAGGCTGAGATCGGTCGCGGAGTCGTCTTTGGCCGTCGTCTGTATTCCAAAAACGGGACCGGTGAGCGCGAGGAACGAGGGCAGATTATTGGCGGCCGCTTCCCATTCGGCTCCGGCTTTGCGATTCAGAAATTTGCCGTTGGGGATCGCTTCGAGTTTGACTGCAAAGCTAGATGGAAGTTTCGCCGGATCCGCGCCGACGCTCAGCCCTTCGGTGAGACTGAGCGATGGCTTCTCGATGGGATTGCGGAACACTTGCATGGACTTTCCCGGAAATCAAAATGGCGGCTCTGACGAGTCAGCCGCCAATCAAGCAGGGTTACCCCCGAGCGGCGGGATTGTAGCATAGAGAGAGGGAATGGGCAAGAGCCATGAAGAATGAGGCAACGAACAATGCACAATGAACAATGACCAATCAACAATGCGTAGCGGGAAGGGGTTAGAGATTGGAAGCTGAAGATTCGCGGAACGAGGCGAAGTCGGCGGGGTTACATTTGAAAACACGCCGAAGGTGGATGGGCTATGTCTGCGATCTCACTTGACGTTGATTCCGATGGCGTCGGCGTTCTCAGCGTGAGCCGCCCGCGCGTTCGCAACGCATTGAATTGGGAGGCGATGGCCGAGTTCGCGGCGATTGTCGAACAGGCCGCCGAACGCGCGCTGGCCGATATGCGCGCGCTCATCGTCAGCGGCGCCGGCGGCACGTTCATCTCCGGCGGCGACATCGCCGAACTGCAGAAATATCCGGGCGAAGAAGACGGACTGCGGCTGGCGACGGTGATGGGCGACGCGCTGGCCCGACTCGAAGCTTTGCCCTGCCCGACGATCGCGGCGATGGACGGCGCGGCGCGCGGCGGCGGGTGCGAGGTGGCGGTCGCCTGCGATCTGCGCGTGATGGCCGAAGATGCCGACGCGGGCTTCGTTCACACACGGCTCGGCATCATCACGGCCTGGGGCGGCGGTCAACGTCTGCTGCGACTCGTGGGCTACGCTCGCGCGCTCGATCTACTCACGACGGGTCGGGTGATTTCGGCGGCGGAGGCGCTGGCGCTCGGATTGGCGTCACGCCTCGCGCCGGCCGGCGAGGCGTTGAACGTGGCGCGGGAGTGGGCGCGCCAGATCGCGGCCAATCCGCCGGCGGCCGTCCGCGCGGCCAAGCGCATTCTGCGCATCGGACTCACGCATCCCAACGGGGCAGCCCTCGACGCCGAGCGGGCCGAGTTCCCCGCGCTGTGGGCGACGGAGGAACGGCGCGCGGCGGTGGCGAGGTTCCTGCGGAAGGTAGGGCGGCGCTGAAGATTGTGGACGCGGCTCGTCATGCCTCGCCCCGAACTTCGCGCGTGAGACGGTCGAAGAATTCGGCGAGGTAGCGGTGGCGTTCCTCGGCGATGGCGCGGGCGGTCGCCGTGTGCATCCGGCCCTTTACTTTCGACAGCTTGAAGAGGAATTCGTGGTACGGGGTATGCGGCTCACCCGGCTCTTTCTCACCGCTCGTAATGAATCGCTCCGACGGTTCGCCGGTCAGCGCCTGCCCGTCGAGCGCGGCGTAGGCCACCGTGCGGGCAACGCCGATCGCGCCCAGCACGTCGAGTTTGTCGCAGTCGAAGAGAATCTTCGCTTCAAGCGATCCCGGCGGCTCGCGATCGTCACGAAAGCGGTGCGCCCGAATGCAGTGTTGAACGGCGGCGATGCGATCCGGCGGCCAGCCCTCGGCGACGAGCACCTGCGCGGCGAACTCCGCCGAAACGTGATGATGGCTGGCTCTCCCCCCGGCGCCGTTCCCGCCGACCGACTCGCCCGGGGCGCTTCCCGCAGCATCGTGGAGCAGGGCCGCCGCGCGCAGAATTTCGAGATCGGCCCCCTCGGCCCGCCCGATGCGTTCAGCTAACGCCAGCACGCGCAGGATGTGACTGAAATCGTGAACCGGGTCAGCCCCCGCGTAATAGGGGCGAACCTGCTCGACAGTCGGCATCAATCTCCAACCCCAAGGGGGCGCCTCGCAGTCTCTAATCTCTCTGCCGCCACCATGCCTCAATCCCTCCGGTCAGATGGCTTACGTTGGTGAAGCCATTGCGCAGAAGGAACTCGGCGACGTACCAACTGCGCTCGCCGATGTGACAATAGGCGACGATGGCGCGGTCGCGCGGCAATTCGTCGAGTCGCGCCGGGATCGAGTTCATCGGGATTTGCGCCGCTCCGGGGATGACGCCGTCGGGCCACTCGTAAGGCTCACGCACGTCGAGCACAAACGGTGGCTCGGGCGAGGCCAGAAGCGCCTTCAACTCTTTGGCCGATGTTTCGGGGACGTTGGTTTGGGAGATGAGCGGCAAATCGGGATCGGGTTCGGGCGGCGGTTGTTGGGCTTTCCCCCACAAGCGATCAAAGAAGTCGGACATGAGAAAATCTCCTTTGGCGAGATAACATCCTGTCCCCTCGGATTTCACGAAGAAGCGGCCTCATGTGTCTTGTAACCCAGACAATGCTTCCGAGACTTGCCTCAGTTCGCTGACAAAACCGTCAAACTCATCGGGCGAGTTGAGAACGGTGAAGATCGAATCGCTGTGCGCGATCTGGTTTCTCAAGCTCTCGGTTCGCTTGAAGAATCTTTCCGCTGCATTCTTGCTCTGAAAGGGCAGTCTACTAGACAGCGCCGGGCTACGAAGGAGCATCGTCTTCTTGTCAATGAATGTAGTGCACAGAAGGATCTTATCTGCCGTTATGCGGTCTGCCCCATATTTATCGCCGCACAACTGCTTTGCCTTATTCAGTCGGCCTTCTGGCAAGAGACTCAGGTGTTGTTCAATCGAACCCGATGCCGCCAGCAGATCGACTATCTCCGCCTCCAAAGCCATCAGCAATGAGAACAGACACAGTTTCACCGGCAAATTGTCCAGGTCTTGAAAGGAAACTACATGGGTGAGGTCATTGCGCGTCAAAACAAAAAAGAAGTAATGCCTTCTGAACAGCGAGATCAAATCCAGCAATGACATCGATCCGGAGACAATCTGGTCAGGAGTAATCTGAGTCAGTTTGTCGCTGGCGATTCCTTCTAGCGGCGCCAGAAAGACGTCATCGTCGAAAGCGAAGAACCCGTATATTCTTTCACTGTCGCGGATCAAGCAAAATCCAACAGGGTCTTCAGCGGTGAGTTCTTCCCAAACCTCTCCGAGTTGCGCGTCGGGCGGCTGAAAGGCTCGTAGCGGCGCGGCAATATCGAGTACTTGAAACGCCCTGGCTACGGTTTCATAGTGTGAAGACAAGAGGCGGGTAGATGGCATCGTCGGGCTTTGTGGAACGGGCTAAGAGAGCTTACCCGCGTGCCACCACAAACGCAATCGCGTGCTCGTGCGTGTGACTCATGCTCACCGCCCACTCGCCCAGCCCCATCTCATCGGCCAGCGCAAGTGCCGCACCGTGAAGCAGCAGCGCCGGCTCACCGCGTGAGTTTCTAACCACCTCAATCTCGCGCCAACCCACATCGCCGATGCCGGTGCCCAGGGCTTTGGCGACGGCCTCCTTCGCGGCGAACCGAGCGGCGAGAGCCGGCGTGCGCCCGCCCGACTCGATCAGTTCTCGATGCGTGAAGAAGCGGGCAAAGAACCGATCGCCGTGCCGCAGGATGGCGCGGTCAATTCGGGTGATTTCGATGATGTCTACGCCGGTGCGAAGCATAAGAAATTCCCTATTCGGGGCCGGCAATCGCCAGCGTAAACTTGTCCGGATCGAGATATTTCCTCGCCGCCGCCAGCACGCTCTCACGCGTGATGGCGCGGATCAAGCCGGGGTAGCGGCGAAGGTAGTCGAGGCCGAGGTTGAATTCTTCAAGCGAGGCGATCATGCCCGCCACACCCTCGTTCGTCTCCAGTTGTAGCGGCAGCCGTCCGATCAATTGCGATTGATTGTCGGCCAGCTCGGCGGGCGTGATCTTCTGCGTCACAAAGCGCCTGATCTCTTTGCGGATCAGTTCGACGGCCCGCTCGACGTTCTTCGGATTTACCCCAGCCACCACGCGCCACGGGCCGGGGCCGTGCCCGCCGTCCACCGAACTGAAGGCGTAGTACGCCATCCCGCCCTTCTCGCGCACCGCATCGCCGATACGGCCCATCATGCCAAAGACACCGAGGACGCCGTTGCCGAGACGCGCGTCGAGGAAGTCGGGGTCGGCGCGGCGCGGGCCGGGGACGCCGAGGATGAGATCGGATTGAGTCTTGCCGGGGATCGTCACGCGCTTCTCGACGATACTCGCCGGGCCGGGAGCCGCAGGCGCGTCCGGCAGGTCAGGTTGATCGGGATTCTGCCAATCGCCGAAATACTTCTCGACCAGCGCGATGGCTTCTTCAGTTTTGAACGCGCCGACGATGATGATGAGCATGCCGCGCGGGCCGAAGTGCTTGCGGTGAAACGCGACGAGATCATCGCGCTTCAGCGCCGACACGGTTTCGATGTAGCCGCTGGTGCTGACGGCATACGGGTGATCGGGATAAGTCAGCTCGGCGAACGTGAGCGAGGCCATGCTGCCCGTGTCGTGCGCGCGGATGTTGAGGCCGGTGAGAATTTCGCCGCGCAGTTTTTCGACGTGCTCGGCCGGGAAGGTCGGGCGGCGCAGAGCGTCGGCCAGAAGTTCGAGAAGCAGTCCGAGGTCTTCGGCGAGGCTCTTGCCGCCGAAGCCCGTGCCGTGATTGCCGCCGTGAATTGACAGGCTCGCGCCCACCGATTCGATCGCCTCATAGATTTCGCCGAACGCGCGGTTCTCAGTCCCGCGCATCAACGCGCCGGCGGTGAAGTTGGCGAGGCCGGCTTTGTCGCGCGGCACGAGGAGCGCGCCGGCCTTCACCGCGCCGTCGATCACCACCGAGGGGCTGGTGTGATTCTCGCGGACGAGCACGACGATCCCGTTCGGCAGAACCCGGCGCGTGATGTCGTCGGGGCCGGGGAGGGATTTATAGTCTATGGCCGGCTGTGGCGCGGGCTTCGATCGTCGAGCGCGCGTGGTTCTTGATTTAGTCTTTGTTGTTGGCATAAGGCTCTAATTGAACCAGAAAGACGCGAAGCACACCGAGAGACTTCGTGGCAATGCGCTGAACGTCGTCGGCGGTTACCGCGCTCAAGCGGTCGAGATAATTCTCGAACCACTCGTGCGTGTCGAAGATTTCGGTGAAGCCCAGCCAGAAGCCTTGATTGGTTACGCTCTCACTGCTGTATGCGAACATGGCTTTGGCCTGCTTCAGAGCTTTGGCGAGTTCCTCGCCGCTGACCGGCTCGGCGAGGGCGCGTTCGATCTGCGCGTCGAGCGCATTTTCGACTTCCTGCACCGTGTGCCCGGCGCGCACCGTGGCGGTGAGAGTGTAGAGGTACGGATCGATCGTCGGCGACAGACCGCCGCCCACCGAAGCCGCCAGTTCGGTTTCGACCAATGCTTTGTACAGCCGCGAGGACTTATTCGTCGTTCCGCCGCCGAATGCGTTGAACGAACTTGCTCCGGCCAGGATGCTGTCGAGCGCGACCATCGGATAGAAGTCGGGATCGGTCGCGCGCGGCGCGTGATAAGCAAATTGGACGTAGGCCGTTTGCCCATCGCCTTCGACGACGACGCGCCGTTCGCCTTTCTGCTCCGGCTCGGCGCGCGTCACGGGCGGGACAGATGGGCCGGGCCGAAGGTCGCCGTACAGTTCTTTGATCCGGGCGAGCATCTCGCGCGTCTTAAAATCGCCGACGGCGACGGCGATGGCGTTGTTCGGCGCGTAGTAACCGCGATAATGGCCGTGCAAATCGTCGCGCGTCATCGTTTCGAGGTCGGCCTGATCGCCGATGACCTCGTGGCGATACGGGTGAACGTGGAAGGCGACGGCGTGGACTTTCTCGGAGAGCAGAAACGGCGGGCTGTTCTCGTGGCCCTGCCGTTCGGAGATGATCACCGTGCGCTCGGAGGCGACTTCCTTCGGTGGAAACAAACTGCGGATCATCCGGTCGGCCTCCAGCCGCAGGCCGAGGTCGATCTTGTCGGCGGGCATCGTCTCGAAATAGGTCGTCCAATCGATCCAGGTCATCGCGTTCCACACACCGCCGTCACGGGCCACGGCCTTGTCGAGCACGTCCGCGGGGAAACGGCGCGTGCCTTTGAACATCATGTGTTCGACCCAGTGTGAGATGCCGGTATGTCCGGTGGCTTCGTTGCGCGATCCAACGCGATACCACACCCACCACGTCGTCACCGGCGCGGCGTGGACTTCCTTCAGCAGAACAGTCAGGCCGTTCTTGAGTCTCGCCTTATAGACGTTGTTCTTCATCGCCTCTCTCGCAAAGACGTTCTGCCGGAACGTCTCTACTCCCTGGTCCCATTGTAGCCGCGCCCAATTCCCCGGTACGTGAATCCGAGCGCCTGCATCACGCTCGGCTCGTAGATGTTGCGCCCGTCCACGATCACCGGGCGCTTCATCGCGTTCTTGATCCGGTTCATATCCAATTGCTTGAATTCGTTCCATTCGGTCACGACGATCAGCGCATCGCAATTGTCGGCCAGTTCGTAGGGGTCTTCGGCGAATTGAACGTCGGGCATGACGCGCCCGGCGACGCTCATCGCGACCGGATCGTAGCCCTTGACCTTTGCGCCCTGCGTCTGGAGCGCCAGCGCGATGTCAATCGAAGGCGCGTCGCGCATGTCGTCGGTGTTGGGCTTGAAGGCGAGGCCGAGCAGGCCGATCGTCGCACTGGATAGATCGCCGAGCAGAGAGCGCGTCTTGACGACGATCTGCCGCCGCTGGTCGGCGTTGATCTCCATGACCGCCTGCAGCAACTGCGGGTGATGGCCCTGTTCGCCGGCCATGTGAGCCAGCGCCTTCACGTCCTTCGGGAAACAACTGCCTCCGTAGCCTATGCCCGCGTCGAGAAACTGCTTGCCGATGCGCTGGTCGTAGCCCATCCCTGCGGCGACCTCTTTCACATCCGCGCCCAGCGCCTCGCAGATATTGGCGATCTCGTTGATGAACGAAACTTTGGTCGCGAGGAAGGCGTTCGACGCATATTTGATCATCTCCGCCGTCCGCAAATCGGTGACGACGATCGGCGCGCGCAGGGCGAGATGCAGTTCGGCCACTTTGCTCGCGGCCTCTTTATCCATTGAGCCCAGCACCGTGCGGTGCGGCGACATGAAGTCGGCGATGGCCGAGCCTTCGCGCAGAAACTCGGGGCACGAAACGACCGAGAACGGGATCGGCTTCGGCTGTTTTGCGCGGATGGTGTCGGCGACGAAGTCGCCGGTTCCCACGGGGACGGTTGACTTGTTGATCACGATCAACGGCCCGCTCATATTCTCGGCGATGGACTCGGCGGCGGCCCGGACGTATTGCAGGTCGGCTGCGCCATCCACCCGCTCCGGCGTACCGACCGCGATGAAGCAGAATTCCGCGCCGCGCAAGGCTTCGGCGTAGTCGGTGGCAAACGAAAGACGGCCCGCGCTCACGTTGCGGCGCACCGTCTCTTCCAACCCCGGCTCGAAGATCGGCATGACGCCGTTCTTGAGATTCGCGATGCGGTCGGAGTTAATGTCGAGACACACGACCTTGTTGCCAAGATCGGCAAAGCACGTCCCGGTCACGAGGCCAACGTAGCCGGTGCCGGCCACACAAATGCTTCTCAACGCTCAGTTCCTTTCAAACAGAGATTACGACTTCCCTTCGGCAGAATCGTTCTTCTGCTCGGCGGGCTTCGCCTCCGTCGTCGCCTCGGGGCCTTTCAGCCCGTCACGGAACGCGCGGATGCCTTTGCCGAATTCTCCGGCGGTCTTGCTCAAGCGGCCGGGGCCGAAGAGCAAGATGATGATCAGCAGGATGATGATCAGTTCAGTGGGGCCAAGACGGAATGGCATTGGATAGTTCCTTTCGTGGCAGAGATTATACAGGCAATTCGGCGATTGAGTTGACGATCTCGTCCGGGCACGTCGGGCCGCCAAGATCGGACGGCTTGAACTTCCCCGTCCGCACCAGAATTCCCCGCAGCCCCGCCGATTGTGCCCCGGCGATGTCGGTGAGGACGTCGTCGCCGATCATCGCCGCGTCTTCCGGTCGCGCCTGCATGTCTTCGACGGCCAGCCGGAAGAAGCCGGCGTCGGGCTTGCCGAGGACGAGCGGTTGGACGCCGGTAGCATAGGTCAACGCGGCCGCGAACGGCCCCACGTCCAATCGCATTCCGTCGGACGCGCGCCAGTAGCGCGTCATGCCCAGCGCGATCAGCTGCGCGCCGCCGAGCAACAGCCTCAGCGCGTGATTCATTCGCGCGAAAGTCCAGTCGTCTTCGAGGTCGCCGAGCACTAGCCACTCCGCACCTGCCTCGACCAAAGGCAGACCGTCGAATTCGCGGAGAGCGTCCGGGCGCGCGAAGACGGCACAACGAGGCGAGCCGAGCGAGCGCAGATACCGGGCGGCGGCGTAGGGCGGGCAGATGATGTGCGATGTGTCGGCGGGGATGCCGTAGCCGGCAAGTTTGGCGACGAGTCCGGCGCGGCCCCTGGTCGAGGTGTTGGTGAGGAAGCGATACGGAATGCCCCGCCTTCGTATCCTCGCCAGCGCTTCAACTGCGCCGGGCACGAGTTCGTTTTCGACGTAGATCACGCCGTCGAGGTCAATCAATAGGGCTTTGAATTCAATCATCGCCTTGCTCCCCGATGGACGATGGCTTACCACGAAGACACGAGGACACGAAGAATCACCAAATATTCTCTGTGTTCTTTGTGTCTTCGTGACTTTGTGGTAAAAGTCCGGCGACTTGTCGAACAGTCATGTTCTAACGCCCGGACAATCCCGGCACGATGAAGCGATACAACGCAAACACGTCGAGCGCCGCCAGCAGGGCAGTCAGACCGAGCGGCAGCAAGTGGCTGATGGCGGATGGCATATGGCGTATGGAAGCACTGGGCTGCTCAGCGCCCTGCTCCATTACCCCGCGACGATAAGCCATTAGCCATACGCGATACGCCACGCGCTCCCACCCCGACAACCCCGCCGCCGCGCCGAAGGCGATCGGAATGAGCGCGGGAAAAAGGTAGCGGCCCTGATGCTGGACAAAGGTGACGTTGTAGTAAAGATACACCGCGGCTGTGAGCAGACCTGAGGCAAGCAACAGCATCAGTCCGTCTCTCTGCTCCGGCGTGAATGGCGTTGCCTGCGCGTGCCCAAAGCCGGCATAGATGAAGCCGACGAAGATGAAAACGCTGAACGCCAACAGCGCCTGATACAGCCTCGCATCCATCACCACTCCCATCCAGCCGAACTGCCCCCAGAAACTGCGGAACGTGGTGACGGCGAATCTCAGCGCGACCTCTCCCGCTCCGTACTCGGCGATCCACTCCGCTGTGCGCGGCTGGCCGACGACAATTGCATCGTGCCGACGGAGGCCGAGGAAGTCCGGCCAGCCGTAGACCGCGATGTCGCGCCCCCACCACAACGCGCCGATGGCGAGTGCGGGAATGAAGACGATGGCGAGCGCCCGAATGGTGTTGTTCGTCCCCCACCCTTCGCGCCGGCCCCTCATAATTATCGCCAACCCGACGACCGGGGCCACTACATACGCCGTCGTCTTCGTCACGAAAGCCGCGCCGACTAGAACGCCCAACAGTCCAAACTCCAAAAACCAAACTCCAAAACCAGGCGCAGTTCCCTGATTTCCTCTTTTTCCTTGAGTTCCCGTTCTCCGCAGCCACACCATCGCCCTCCACAACACCGCCCCAATCACGAGTTCCGCCAAACTGTCATTGTTCACGCCGGCCATCATCGCCACATGCTGAGGCACGAAGGCGGCGAAGCCGGCGGCCGTCAACGCGAGGGCCGGCTCGGCGGGGAAGAGTTCGCGGACGACGAGGAAGGCAAAGACGATCACGCCCGCGCCGAGGAGGAGCGAGAAGAGGCGAAGCGGCAACAGCGCGCCGCCGGCGGCGAGATAGATCGGCGTCGCCAGCAGATAATACAGCGGCGGCTGATGGCTCTCGTACCGCAGAGAGTCCACGGGCTT
This sequence comes from Chloroflexota bacterium, assembly GCA_016200785.1. Taxonomy (GTDB): domain Bacteria; phylum Chloroflexota; class Anaerolineae; order Anaerolineales; family JACQED01; genus JACQED01. The sequence continues at coordinate 1,360 of JACQED010000179.1, read as the reverse complement.
TTGCGGCGGAAAGCCCGCCGTGGTCAGTTCGGAAAGATATTTCTGATCGTAGTCACCCTGTTGCAGAACGGGGAACGTCAGGGTCGTCGCGAGATGGCGAATGTAGTTAAAGTGCGCCGGTTCGTCGGGGACTTGCCACGCGGGAGTGAAGACAGCGTACTGAGCGCCAATCGCAAGATAAAGACCGAGGATGAGAACGAGAAACAGGCTGGCGGCGCGTGAGGGGGTTGGCACGAACATTCGCGAGGCATTATAGCACGCCCAAATGTACGGGTCTTGCACGTTACGTTGCTGCTGGCGTCGCCGGCCTTTTTGTAGTAGATTGAGTGAGAATATCCGAGCGCCATCAGGCGCATACGCGCGTCGGTGCCCCCTGGCGGCTGAGGGAGCAAGAGCATGGAGTCGCCAATCCTCCGCGACGCGCCGGCCGTCTGGCTGGCGCAGACCAAATTCCACCCGCCGCGCTTGCGCGACGACGTGCTCCCGCGCCCGCGCCTGCTCGCCGCCCTCCGCGACGCCCTCGCCTCGCATCCCCTCACCCTCCTCTCCGCCCCGGCGGGGTATGGCAAGACCACACTGCTCGGCGAATGGGTTCAGGCCAACCGCAAACTCCAAACTCCAAATTCCAAAGTTCAAACTCCCAATGCCCAAGCCGCCGACGATTTGAAGTTTGAAGTTGGGGGTTTGGAGTTTTCCTGGCTCTCCCTCGACGAAGACGACAACGACCCCCTCCGTTTCCTGGCCGCCGTCGTCGCCGCCCTGCAACGCATCAAGCCGGGCTTCGGCGTCGCCGTGCAGGCCAGCCTGAACGAGGCGGCCAGCCCCCTCGACCTTTCGGAAATCGGCGCGCGAATGCGCCGCGTCGCCGTCGTGCTGATCAACGACATCCTGGAAACCTTGCCGGATCCGTTCGTCCTCATCCTGGACGACCTGCACCTGATCACCGCCGCGGCCGCTTTCGTGGCGTTGGACACCCTCGTCGAGCGCCTGCCGCCCCAGATGCGCTTCGTGGCGGCGACGCGCCACGACCCGCCGCTGGCCCTGGCCCGCCTGCGGGCGCGCGGCCAACTGGCCGAACTTCGTCTGGCCGACTTGCGCTTCACTCACGACGAAGCGGCCGAATTCCTCAACGACCGCCTGCGGCTGGGCCTCGCGCCCGACGACCTGCTCGCGTTGGAAACTCGCACCGAAGGCTGGGCCGTCGGCCTGCGCCTGACGGCCGGCTCGCTCGACGGCCTCCCGACTGCCTCCGACCGCGCCGCCTTCCTCGCCCGCCTCGTCCAGACCGAGCGCCACGCCTTCGATTTCCTGGCCGGCGAAGTCCTCGACCGCCAGCCGCCCGACGCGCGGGCCTTCCTCT